>SKGY01000012.1 GCA_007117235.1 Balneolaceae bacterium | reverse complement strand
AGCATCGCCATCATTTTTAAATTTCTGGCAATTGCCTCAGCTTGTCCTCGTTCTTCAGCCTCGAGCCCCGGAAACGCCCCCGGCGTATCAAGAAGTGTGACAACAGGTATTCCGAATTTTTCCGCCATTTTTATCAAGCGGTATGCTTTACGATACCCCTCAGGATTTGCCATCCCAAAATTTCTATACTGCCTACTTTTTGTATCACGGCCTTTTTGATGCCCGATAATCATAACAGACTTGCCATCAATAGTGGCAAGCCCACCAATCATAGCTTTATCATCTGCATGAAACCGATCGCCATACAGTTCAATAAAATCATCCGCGATTATGTCAATATAATCGAGCGTATAAGGTCTCTCAGGATGCCTTGCAAGCTGCACTCTTTGCCATCTTGTAAGATTTGAGAATATAGACTCACGAAGCTGATTCGCTTTTTTTCTTAACCTCTCAATTTCCGGCTTCAATACATCATCACCGACAGAGAGCTCATTTAACTCATTTATTTTCTTTTCGAGCTCTTCAATGGGTTGTTCAAAATCAAGGTATTGCATAATAGAATTTTTGATTTAAAGAGAATTAATATAAGAACTAAATAACAGCTTATTAATGGGAATTTGTTATCCGACAATTTCCATTTTTTCAGCAAAATATTCACAGAAGTCACGCATGTCTCCACTTATCCTTGGGTCGTTAATCGACTTCTCAAGCGTATCAGCCATCGTAACAAGAGTTTGATGAAAGAATATTTTCATCTCATCAATGGTCATATCTTTGGTCCAAAGATCAAGCCTCAGTGTATCTTTACGATTATGATCCCAAAGCGCAAGAATGAGTGCTCTACATGATGCTTCGTCAAACCCATCCAGGTCTGTGGCATCCCATTTAATATTTTCGGGTATGTTATTCTTATCGAGCTCAACTTCTATGTTGATTTTTTTATTCTGCTTTGACATAAATCTACTTAGGTTTACAATTTGTTCTTAACGTATCTAGAACGTGTTTAAAATCTTTTGGGAGTGTGGAGTCGAAAGATACCGGCTCATCTGTGGCAGGATGAATGAAGCCTAGAGTTTTTGCATGAAGTGCTTGCCTCTGAAGTATGGAGAAGAGGTTATTAAACATCGATTTTCTCGATCCGGAATTTGGACCATATCTGACACTATTTCCTCCATAAGTTGGATCTCCAAATACATAATACCCCTCATGCTGCATATGCACCCTAATCTGATGAGTTCTGCCGGTTTCTAAGTGTATCTCCAACAGAGCAAGGTGATCAAACTCTTCTAATTTTTTGTAATGAGTTACCGCTTTTTTCCCACGACCGGTATCGAGTACAGTCATGATTTTTCTATCACGCGGTGAACGGCCAACATTCCCCTCGATTGTACCTTCTGCAGGAGGGCTCCCCCAAACAATTGCCCAATAAGTTCTCTTTACTGACTTCTCTGCAAATTGAGCCGCCAATTTTTGATGTGCATGTTCAGTTTTAGCAACTACAAGAAGACCACTAGTATCCTTATCAAGCCGGTGAACAATACCGGGTCGGTAAGTCTCCTCATCAGCTTTAGATAAATTCTTTTCTGTATGATGCAGAAGTCCGTTAACAAGAGTGCCTGTCCAATTGCCAAATGCCGGGTGCACGACCATATCTGCATCTTTGTTGACTATAAGCAGATCGTCATCCTCATAAACAATATCAAGTGGAATTTCTTCCGGTTTAGCTTTTGGAGGAGGTGGCTTAGGCAGACTTATCTCAATTTTATCCCCAGCTTGCATAACATAGGAAGATTTTTCGAGCTTACCATTTACCAGAACATGTCCGTTCTTGATGGCTTTTTGAACTTTATTCCTTGTAGCATTCTGAACAAAAGACGTAATGTACTTATCAAGACGGATATCTGAGTGCTGTCCTTCCGGCACTTCGATTAAATATTCCGTCCGATTTGGGTTTTCTTTTTCAACTAACATAGTGCACAATGATACGAAATATCTGCTTCAGATTTACCGAAAAGCCTATTTTCATTTATTTTAAAATATTTTGTAAGGGTTGGCCATTTTGTGGTTCCTATCAATAACCGATAGAAGGTAGAGCTAGCAATCAGTTTCAGTAGAGTCTTAGATATGACGTTATCTGTCGGTTTATTCCGGATCAAGAGATGAATTGGCGGTGGATAGTTAAGTAACTTACTATTCACCGCTTTTTTATTTGGCACTTACTCTTTGACGAAGATACATTTCAGTTTCATAGAGTTCATTCTCCCGAATCAATTCCACCTTCATAGAATCACCCACATCATAATCCCTGAGTAAGGCCCATGCATGCATTTCACTAACTACCCTTTCTTCCCCGATCTTAACGATAACATCTCCGGGCATTATTCCGCATTCAAACGCCGGGCCTCCTCTATTCACACTCGTTACCAATAGCCCTCTCACATATGGCAATCTGTATCTGTAATAGAGCTGTTCTGTCATAGATGTGAACTCCATTCCCGGATCGTAGTCAAGAATTACAACACCGCTCGTGAGCAACTGTGTAATAATACGCTCTATCCTGTTGCTTGGAATTGCAAAGCTTAAGCCAACAAAACCGGCACTGGTTCCGCCCGTATAAATAAACGTGTTCATCCCAATTACCTCACCATTACTATTCAGGAGTGGCCCTCCTGAGTTACCCCGATTAATCGCTGCATCTGTTTGAAGCATATCGATATAGACCCTCGGGTTGTTGGGATCGGGACTAAAATCCCTGTTTTTTGCACTAATCACTCCTACCGTCGCGGTTGGCTGCCCATCTTCAAACAGCCCGAATGGGTTTCCTAAGGCAATCGCCCATTCACCAACAATCACATCATCAGAATCGCTGAGTGTTACGAAAGGAAATACTTCGTCTTCTTTGATACGAATTAATGCAATGTCTGTAAGTTCATCAAAACCAACAAGCTCACCTTCGTACATTGCTCCTTCAACAGTAGAGATCGTTATTTCCGACGGATTACTCCCAACCACGTGCTGATTTGTAACAACCAAACCATCCTCACTGATGATAAAACCTGAACCCACATTGGTATTCTCTTGTGGCAACTGACCACCAAAGAAGTATCTCAGAAACTCGTCCTGAGCAGACTCGAAGCGTCTTACAGGTTGCCGGGTCATAATGCTGACTACAGATGAGCTCGCTTTATCAACAGCCCGGGTAATTGCATTTTCACGGCTCAACTCTATTGTTTCAGCCGGGGCATTTGAGCGAAGATTATTTGGTTCATCAACATGAATCGCAGAAAAAGGAACAGGCGTAGCTTCTTCAGGATTTGGGGATTGTTGCTCTTCATTTGTGCATGATATACCCATCACAACAAGGAGCAAGAAAATGATATGCTTTAACAGTTTTTTCAATCAATTATAATTGTTTCTTCCCAATATCCAGCGTATCTGCAATGGCTTGCTTTAATGGGCCTTTATGCCATGCGCCGGCTGCTTTTTTATGTCCACCACCGCCTAGTTCACGTGCCCATACATTAACATCAATGTCACTTCTCGACCGCAGGCTCATCTTCACACCCTCTTCTTCCAAATCCTTGAAAATAATTGCGATTTTTACCCCTTTGATGCTCAAGGGATAATTTACAAACCCTTCGGTATCAGAATTTGTAGTACCAGTAGCACTCATCATCTCTTTAGTAACGTGCATTACCGCAAATTGATTATCCTCGTGGAGCGAGATTGTATTAAGGGCCATTCCAAGAAGTTGAAATTGATTTATCGTTTTATTTGAGTAAATCTTGTTGATGACTTCATCCGGTTTGAAATCACCTCTCCTCAATAAATCAGCAACAATTTCAACCGTTTCAGGTGTCACACTATCAAATTGAAGTGATCCGGTATCCGTAATAATTCCTGTGTAAAGTGCCTTTGCGGTATTTTCGTCTATTTTGTCAATGCCAGTCTCTTCGTAAAGTTTGTAGATCAATTCACATGTAGAAGAAGCTGATGGTACTGACACCAAACAATCGAATCCATCTTCAGGCTCCGGGTGATGATCAACAATCATGATCGGCTTTTGATAAGTATCCTGCCACTCTTTCATCTCTCCAAATCGATGAGTTGCATTACCATCTACAAGTATTACAATATCGGCCTGACGATACTGCTCTTCAGTCGGTTTATTTATGGTTACTATCTCGGTTAGCCACTCCATATTGTCAGATACGTCATCGTCGTTATATGCGGTAACATCATATCCTTGATCGGTTAACCACTTACTGAGTGCAACTTGCGCTCCCACACAATCCCCATCCGGGCGAATGTGTGAAAAAACAGCTACTCGTTTATGGTTTTTAAGCGTTTTTATAAAATCTTTAAACATAATTTCTTTATCCTATCTGATCCTACTTCAGATTCAAAAATGACGCTTCTTTAAACGGATAGCAAACACCATTTTAACATTCAAGATCACACAACCAAACTCTCCATCAAATGAAAGCAGTGATTATATGTGATGGGCGTCCGCCCACAAAGCAACAAATAGAGGATGAGTTACGTGACGCTACAATTTTTATTGCGGCCGACGGCGGTGCTGCTATTGCTCATCAATTTGGATTGATTCCGGATACTATTATTGGTGATATGGATAGCTACGAACCACTAAATGAGGAGCGGGAAAAAACGATTATTGATCCTGACCAGGAGACCAATGATCTCGAAAAAGCACTCCACTACGCAAAAAGTAAGACTGTAAAATTCATTGTTGTGTTTGGCGCAACAGGAAAACGGCTGGATCACTCCCTCAAAAATTTATCTGTTCTAAAACAGTTTGACTCCCAGTTTGCCGAGATCATTTTCAAAGATACCTACTCTGATATTCAGCTGATTCATTCACCTTTCAAAACAGAAGTGGAACCCGGTACATCAATTTCGCTTTTTCCCCTTTCTGGCAAAGTTGATGGTATCACCACCAAAGGTCTAAAATATCCACTTCAAAACGGGGTGCTTCAAAACGGGGTTCATGATGGTAGTTCGAACGAAGCTGTCGAAGAAATAGTCGAAATTGAATTTAAAAAAGGAGACCTTCTCTATTTTAAAAATCATAAATAACAGACCTCTTGAATTCTGAATTCTCCTCACTCGATTGGGTTATCGTTGCTTCATACTTTGTATTTCTGATTTGGTTAAGCTGGAAAAAAGGCTGGCAATCAGATTCTGAAGAGGATTTCCTTCTTAGTGGAAGAAAGGTCACACTACCTGCATTTGTTGCAACACTTGTATCAACCTGGTATGGTGGTATTTTAGGTGTTGGAGAATGGAGCTATCAATTTGGAATTTCTCAGTGGTTAATCCTTGGGGCTCCTTTCTACATTTTCTCCGCCCTCTTTGCAATTTTTCTGGCAGGAAAAATCAGGTTAAATAAAGCTCTCACAATACCTGAAGCAATTGCCAATAAGTATAATGACAAGGCAGGCCGGTTAAGTGCTCTACCTATTTTTATATTGGTTAGCCCTGCACCATACATTTTAATGCTTGGGCTTTTGTTTCAATTTCTTAGCGGAGGTGATGCCCCTTTCCTTTTGTATGCATCTTTAGTAGCACTTTTTTCGGTGATGTATATTACAGTAGGTGGATTCGGCGCTGTGATCCGAACTGACGTCCTACAGGTTGTACTGATGTTTTCAGGCTTTATCATCTTGCTGTTTTACGCTATGGCTGAATTTGGTGGGTTTGCAACACTATGGAACTCTGTGCCTGACGGTCATCGTGACATTACCGGAGGCAACTCAATTCAATACATACTGGTTTGGTTTTTTATTGCTCTTTGGACGTTTGTTGATCCAAGTTTCCATCAGCGTGCTGCCGCTGCTGAATCCCCTAAAACAGCCCGAAATGGTGTACTCATCTCAGTTCTATTCTGGATGGCATTTGATTTTCTTACAGCATTTGCAGGACTTTACGCTTTCGCAATCTTAGGGCCTGAACTTGAACAGCCCGTTTTGGCATATCCGATTTTAGCTGATCAGATTCTACCCATAGGTATAAAAGGACTCTTTTTTGTTTCCCTCTTGGCAACAATCATGTCTACGTTAGACAGCTATTTATTCATATCAGGTCAGACATTGGGGCGCGATTATCTGAAAAAATACTTCCCAAATGTTAATCCAAATCTGCTCACACGAATAAGTATTCTTGTATCTGCAGTACTTGGCATTATTCTGATACTCATATATCCAAGCGTTATCGACTTGTGGTATGTAATTGGGTCTGTATTTATTCCGGGATTGTTGGTTCCGGTGCTTGGTGTTTATCTGAAGCAATTTACGTTAAGGACTAATTTTGTCTATTACTCAATCTTAGGCTGCACCGCGGCTTCATTTACCTGGCTAATATTAGGGACAATGTATCCTTCGTTTGAAGACGGATATACATTTTTGGGAGTTGAGCCTTTTTATCCCGGACTTTTAGTTGCCGCCGTGTTATGGCTGATTGGAAGGGATAAAGATGCGGATGACTCAACCCTGATATCAGGTTGATTTCAAAATATGACTCAAATTGAGTTTATGAATGGGAATCAGATATTTGTTTAGAAAAGCGTCTTTCTGAATTCCCAATAATCCTGTACCGCGAAAATCTACAACACAATAGTTGTCTTCAGAACCTACAACTTCTCCAATACCGTAGTACTCAGGTGAGGGGCCGTAATAAACAAGATCGCCAATCTGAATTGCATTTACAGCTCTCCTATGGTAGGGATAAATCACCGGGAGCAAGTCAAGTCGATAAGAGAGTCTTCTATTTTTTGTATCCATTATGCTTTATCGTGAATAATTATCTCACGAGTGTCAGAATTTATGGAATTGATT
>SKGY01000181.1 GCA_007117235.1 Balneolaceae bacterium | reverse complement strand
TGGGAAGTATCATGGGGCGCAAATTTTCATGAAGATGAAAAAATAATTTAAACTCTTGATGAAGACTGATATCAGTCAAGTTTAAATCATAATCTCTTCTTTCGCATTTCGGGTCATCAGCTGATCAACAGCGTCTCTTGGATCAACGTTTTTAAAGAGCACATTGTATACTGCAGATGTAATTGGCATCTCAATATTATTTTTTGTTGCCCACTGGCAAACAGACTCGGCTGTTTTTACACCTTCAGCAACCATATTCATTCCTGAAATAATTTCATCAAGTGTTTTGCCCCGGCCAATATTATAACCTACAAATCGGTTACGGCTGTGTTCACTTGTGCATGTAACAATCAAATCACCCATTCCGGTTAATCCTGAAAACGTATCCTGTGAAGCCCCTAGCGCAGTGCCCATACGCTTCATTTCGTGTAGTCCCCGGGTCATAAGTGCGGCTTTAGCATTATCGCCCAGTTCTGCACCATCAACGATGCCGGCAGCAATCGCCATTATATTTTTCAGCGCTCCACCGATCTCTACACCCACAATGTCGTGATTCAGATAAACTCGAAACATGTTTGTCATGAATGTTTCCTGAATAACTCGAGCTGCTCGTTTCGAGTAGGCAGATGCTACCACTGTTGTCGGCTTATTTTTTCCGACCTCTTCAGCATGACTTGGCCCTGTCAACACACCAATTTGATCTTCAAGAACCTTGCCTTGAAGTACATCAACAAGTATTTGAGATGGAGCCATCAGGGTATCTTTTTCAATCCCTTTTGAGATGGTTACTATAATTTCCTGACCGGTGATAAGCGGCTTCACTTTTGTAGCAACTTCACGAATAGTGTGTGATGGTGTCGCAAAAAGAACCATAT
The DNA here is from genome assembly GCA_007117235.1 of Balneolaceae bacterium. Taxonomy (GTDB): domain Bacteria; phylum Bacteroidota; class Rhodothermia; order Balneolales; family Balneolaceae; genus Rhodohalobacter. The sequence goes on along the minus strand of SKGY01000181.1, from coordinate 6,036 downwards.
CCGCGCCGGCTAATGTCTCCTCAAGCGCTTCATTAGCTGATACCGATTCAGGCAATGTAACATCAGACAGATACTCCGGATTAACGTGATTTGTGTTAATTCCACGGACTACATTTTTCTCTCTGGCCCAAATTGATACAGGGATTCGTTTGTTTCCCAACACCACTGCCATGGCTGTTCCAAAACTTCCGGCACCTATTATTGCAATTTTCTTCACGATGCTGATTTTTCCTGGTTAATTCTGCCTGATGACGGTTTAAATGACTTAATTCTGTTTTCTGAACCTTCCAACAACCGTTTGATATTACTTTTGTGTTTAACAATAATCGATAGAGCGATAACGGTGCTAAATATGATAATACTGCCGTCTATATCCCAGCCCAGCCAATATCTCAGTACCAATTGCGATAGTGGATATACTGCACATGCAATGATTGAGCCGAGAGAAACATAACGCGTTGTAAACATTATGATCAGAAAAATGGCAAGCGTTATACTTATAGATACAGGTTCAATTCCGTACAGCATTCCACAAGCAGTTGCGGCTCCTTTTCCTCCGCTAAATTTTGCATAGAGTGGAAACATGTGGCCCACAACGGCCGCAACTCCGCAGAGAATTAGCAGTTTGGCACCTTCATCCCAGTTTGTATAAAAGCTCACCGGGCCGTCACCAATACTGTAAGCAAGCTGACTAATCACCAGTGTGCATAACAAGCCTTTGCCAAAATCAATGAGAAGAACAATTGATCCCGCTTTCCAACCCAAAATTCGAAAGGTATTGGTTGCACCTGCATTTCCACTGCCATGCTGCCTGATATCAACACCATAGAAAATTTTCCCCATCCATAATGAACTGGGAATTGACCCGATCAGATAGCTGATAAGAACAACAGTGAGTAGTGCTAGCATTGGAAGCGGTTCTTTTTATAAAGTATGGTAGACCCGATAGATGGAAGGTATTATTTCCATGTTATGTAAAAAAACTGAGTCGTAAAACTTATTAAACGTGTCGCTCTGCGTGGTATGATGAGCGTACAAGCGGACCACTTTCTACATGTTCAATCCCAAGAGTTTCACCAATTTCTTTATACTCGGCAAATTGATCGGGGTGGACCCACTCAACAACCGGATGGTGCATCTTAGTTGGCTGCATGTACTGCCCGATTGTTAATACATCCACATTGTGGTCTACACAATCCTGCATAAGTTGAATAACTTCTTCGCGGGTTTCGCCCAGCCCTACCATAATCCCGGTTTTAGAACGAACGCCCTTTTCGCGAACTCTTTTCAGCAGTTCAAGTGATCGCTCATATTTAGCCTGCGGCCGCACTGTTCTGTAGAGCCGCGGAACTGTTTCCAGGTTATGACTGAGAACATCAGGCGGAGTATCAATCACGATTTGAAGAGCATCCCATACTCCCCTGAAATCAGGGATAAGTGATTCAATGGTAACGCCATCGATAGTTTCACGAAGTACTTTATGGCATTCAGCAAAAATAGGTGCGCCACCATCCTTACGCTCATCTCTGTTTACAGAAGTAAGAACAACGTGTTTGAGCTTCATTTTAGCCGCGGCATCTGCTACACGTCTTGGCTCATCCCAATCCAGACCTTGAACAGGCCGGCCTGTTTTCACTGCACAAAATGAGCATGAACGGGTACAAACATCACCTAAAATCATAAATGTTGCTGTACCGGCGCCCCAGCATTCACCCATATTTGGGCAACGGGCTTCAGAACAGACTGTGTTCAGATTATTCTCACGGATTGTTTTTGAGACTTCCTTAAACTTTTCACCTGAGGGCAACTTTACTCTTAGCCAATCCGGACGTCGTTCTGCCGGTCCCTGCTTATCAATTACGTCAAGCTCTTTAATCATAATACTTTCTTGGTTTGCCCATTCAGGGCTGATTTTTTTCGTTCCTAAAGGTACGAAATTTGTTTAAGGGGTTCAGGTTTTTGAGCGCTCAGATTTATTTCAACATCAAATACATCAGAAAAATGCTTCATGAGCCTTTCTTTTACTTCTGTTTCATCAATTTTCCTGCCCATCAAATCAGAAATACTCGTTACCGATTTGTTTTCAATCCCGCACGGTACAATGTGGTTAAAATAACTCAGGTCTGTATTCACATTCAGGGCAAAACCGTGCATGGTAACCCATCGTGAACAGCGAATTCCCATTGCAGCAATCTTCTGATCTCCAACCCAAACGCCGGTGAGGCCTTCAATTCTGCCGGCTTTTATATCATACTCTGCACAGGTTTTAATGATCACCTCTTCCAAGAAACGAAGGTATTTGTGGATGTCCGTAAAATGCCTGTCGAGATCTAAAATTGGATAACCAACAATTTGACCCGGTCCGTGGTAGGTTATATCGCCACCGCGGTCAATTTCTATATACTCTGCATCAATCTGGGAGAGCTCTTCTACTGCTTTCAGAAGATGAGCTGATTTTCCACTTTTTCCGAGTGTATAAACGTGCGGATGCTCTACAAAAAGCAGCAGATCATTCAGTTCGTTTTCCGTCTTCAGGCCGTCTCTGAGAGCTTTCTTCTGGTCAATCAAACATTTTTGAAGTGCTTTCTGCAGATCCCAGGTTTTTCTGTAGGGAGAGGGCCCTAAATCGTAAACATCGAGGTATCTTTTCATTGTGTAAAAGATAACCAAAATATTCACAAAATAGGTCAGGCGTCTTTCAGCAGGAACACAACAGGTATTGTATATTGAACTCTTACGGGGATTCCTCGCTGGTGGCCGGGTATAAATTTTGCCTGACTCACCACACGAAGTGCTTCCTCATCACAACCGGCACCTATAGCACGAATTACTTGGGGATTTTCAACTTCACCGCGTTCGTTCACAACAAACTGAATAATTACCCGTCCCTGAACTTTTGCCCGCTTTGCGTTTTCCGGATAGACAATTTTGTTTTGGATGGCACTAAGCCCGCCAATCAATTCCGGCATCTGCTCTACAATCACATAAAACTCACCATCATCCATTTCAAGTTCTTCATCCTGTGGCGGCCTCGGTGGTGGAGGTAGATGTGACAGGTAAGAGCCGATATCCAATTCTGCATCCAGATCGATATCAATATCATCTATGATCTCATAATTTGGAACCGCAACAGGTACAGGAGGCCGTGGCGGAGGTGGTGCAGTAATTGTCTGCTTTGTTATGACTATCTCCTCCATCTCAACAATCTCCTGAATATCAAATTCATAAACTGTTTCTGATGATGATCGAATTTCAATTCTAAACAGAAAGATGAATAGCAGCAGAGTGGCTATTAATCCAACTTCCAGTAACTGGACGTAATACTTTCTGGTGTTTATCCGAGGATTTCTTCGATTTTCATAACCTGCTTTTCTTTTTTCCATGTCGAGCCCTCCGCTATCAATCGGAATACTTCATAATGAGATCACTGTTGAGTAGTGATCTCATTCCCACATTAATTAAGATATGGGTCGATGTAAATCAGGGAATACCTTATATGCAGATAAGGAAAAGGCATTTTCGGAAAGGAGTGAAAATAAAAAAGGCGGACAACAGCCCGCCTTTTTAAGTCAAAATTTAATTGATCAGGTTACTTTTTCTTGGGTTTAGAACCAAGGTGAACACCTTCTCCATAAGCTTCAGCAACAGCTTCCATCACTGCTTCACTCATTGTTGGGTGTGGATGAACTGCACTAATTATTTCGTGTCCGGTTGTTTCCAGATCACGGGCAACAACTGCCTCAGCAATTAGCTCAGTTACATGAGAACCGATCATATGGCAACCGAGCCACTCTCCATATTTGGAGTCAAAAATAACTTTTACGAAGCCCTCTTCATGGCCAAGTCCGGCTGCTTTTCCACTTGCTGAAAATGGAAATTTACCAACCATTACGTCGTAGCCTTCCTCTTTAGCCTGAGCTTCAGTTAAACCAACAGATGCAACCTGTGGTTCACAGTAGGTACAGCCGGGAATGTTATTATAGTTGATTGGGTGTGGGTTTTCACCTGCGAGCTGCTCAGCCAGAACAACCGCTTCATGAGATGCTTTGTGGGCAAGCCATGGGGCGCCAATCACATCACCAATTGCATAAATGCCGTCGGCAGATGTTTTGTAGGTTTTTTTATCAACAACAATTGCACCTTTTTCAGTTTTAACTCCCGCTTTATCTAGCCCCAGGTTTTCGATGTTTCCGGTTACTCCGACAGCAGACAATACGACATCGGCATCGATAACTTCTTCGCCTTTCTTTGTTTTAATGGTCACTTTAACGCCATTTCCTTTCTTCTCAACTTTTTCGACGGTGCACTCGGTCATGATATTCATGCCTTTTTTCTTGTAGATCTTTCCGAGTTCTTTACCAACGTCTGCATCTTCAACCGGAACGAGTGTTTTTTGAAGTTCAACGAGTGTCACTTCTGTGCCGATTGAGTTGTAGAAGTATGCAAATTCAACACCGATAGCACCCGCACCCACAATTACCATTTTCTTTGGTTGCTTTTCAAGCTGCATCGCTTTTTCGGAATCGATGATCATTTTGCCATCAATCTTTAAGCTCGGCAGTTCGCGAGGTCTGGCGCCGGTAGCAACGATAAAATGTTTTGCTTTTACAGTTTCAATCTCTTTTCCTTTTTCGTCATTTACGGCGAGTTCTTTTGATGACTTAAAGACACCCGTACCGTTTAGCACTTCAATTTTATTGGCTTTCATCAAAAACTGAACGCCTTTGCTCATTTTGTCAGCAACACCACGGCTTCTTTTCACCATGGCTTCAAAATTTGCTGAGAACCCTTTTACCTCTATTCCGTAGTCAGATGCGTGAGAAATAGACTCATAAACCTCTGCTGAACGAAGAAGTGCTTTTGTTGGGATACATCCTATATTCAAGCAAACCCCACCTAAAAATCTTTTCTCTACTACTGCTGTTTTAAAACCGAGCTGAGCTGCACGAATTGCAGCTACATATCCGCCGGGTCCGGTTCCAATTACACATACATCAAATTCTTTCGCCATGACTAGTCGATATCTTTATAGTTAATTAGTTTCTTCAGTTTAACGGGTTCGTACTATCACCCGTAAAAAATCTTGTTTCTGATAGCAAAACAAAATAAGGAATCTTGAACTGATATATAAATGGTTTCGGGCAGCAGATTACACCTTTAAAGCGACAAGCTTCAGACTTTAAGCTTTTAAGTGAAGGAATACAGGAAGAGTGGTTTTTATTTTCAACATCACAATCACTTTATTCATACTTCTCCAAAAAAGCCATGTATTTGTTTTGTAGATCTTGTTCAAACCAGAACATATCTTCTAATGCCGACTGAATGCTGATCTGTTCATATATCATACGAAGTGCCTGAAGCCTGATTTCTGCATAATTTATTTGAGTGGAGTATATAACCGATAGATCATTCAATGTATCAAAGTCCATATGAACCAACGCGTTGGATGCATTAGCAGTAAGCCATACAGTATCACTCACAAAAGCCGGACGGAGCTGAATATTTCCCGGACCATAGGCTACAAGATCTTTCCCATCAAGATCGATTCTGGCTGTCGTATTAAAAAATGCCATCCAATAACCTCCCTGAGGCGCCTCGTGTAATTCCACACCCACCATCTGCAACAGTCCTTCTGAAATAAATAGGTCATCAAGAAAATCTTGCAATTTCTCTTTTTCTGAAATGCTGAAATCAACCCTCTCTTCGAAATTTTCAATTCTTTGAATAACGCGCTTGCCGGAACGAATTTCCTGAAGCATCTCAGATCGGTATTCAACAACTTCGTTTATGATCTCCAGATTTTCTGAAATTTCCTGACGGGCACTTTCCAGTATCTGATCCACCAGTTTTTGATTGTTTCTCTCATTATTCCATTCATTAATCAGCAGTGCCAGTAACACCGCAAGCAGAATAAAAAAAGATTCCAGCAGAATGGTTTTGAAACTCCACTCAGATGCACCCCTTTTCTTTTTTGAACGTTTTCTAAGCATACTTTATCCTTTTCAAATTGAATAATTAACATTTTACACATAAGTT
>SKGY01000146.1 GCA_007117235.1 Balneolaceae bacterium | reverse complement strand
TAAAGTTATGGCCGGTCGGCCTGTTACGGTGCGACTGCTGGATCCGCCGCTGCATGAATTCCTGCCACACGAACCGGAAGAAATTGAACGTGTCGCAGAAGAGCTTGGCGTAACAGTAGCAGATTTCACACAAACGGTTCGTTCACTTCGGGAGTTTAATCCAATGCTGGGTCACCGTGGATGCCGGTTGGGAATTACCTATCCCGAAATTACCCAAATGCAATCACGGGCTATTCTGGAAGCGGCTGTTACGCTAAAGCAGGAAGGTGTGGATGTGCAGCCCGAAATCATGATTCCACTGATTGGTACTCCGCATGAGTTCAGAAATCAAAAGCGGGTGATTGATCAAACCGCAGCTGAGGTTTTCGAGGAGATGGGAGAGTCTATCGAATACAAGGTGGGGACGATGATTGAGATTCCGCGGGCGGCACTATTGGCAGACCAAATAGCAGAAGATGCTGAATTTTTCTCCTTTGGAACCAACGATCTCACCCAAATGACATTCGGTTACAGTCGAGACGATTCCGGGAAATTCCTGAATGACTATATCAATAACGGAATCCTTAAGGAGGATCCATTTGAGGTACTAGATATAGAAGGGGTGGGTCAGCTTGTGGAAATGGCAACAACGAAAGGACGCGCAGCTAAACCGGGCTTAAAAGTTGGAATCTGTGGTGAACATGGAGGCGAGCCTAAAAGTGTAACGTTCTGCTATAATCAGGGATTAAATTATGTTTCATGCTCGCCGTTCAGGGTGCCAGTTGCCAGACTCGCAGCAGCTCAGGCTGCTTTGGAGTGAAACATCCTGAATTATTTAGAATCGTAATAATAAAAAATACTACCAGACTTAGAAATTGAAATAAGGATAGAAAGTGAAAAAGAGGCCAATTAGGGTAATTATGTATCCGGAGATTTTTACTATCTGGACGGACTTTTTGATGCCAAATAATTGAACTGTTTCAGGAGTAGCAAATGGATATTTAACCAGGGTGATTCCGATACCTGAAACAGATATCCCTACTATTGAAATAAGTATGTTTTCTGATCCCGGTAAAAAAGCTGCCATTAGGGCAACGAAGGCCATCAAAAAAGTGATAGAGAGTATTATCATCAAAAACATTTTACCATTCTGAACAAATTCATGGTTAAAATTCCGCAGTTTCTGCTCGTGTTCAGGTAGTACGTAAAATGTCTTTTCAGTTGGAGAGGTGATTCTGTTTAATGTTTTTAGTGTTACCGGTTTTACCCTTTCACTCTTTTTACCTGACCATATGCATTTAAGAGGCTCTTTTTGAATCATTGAACTCAAAGAAACTTTATTGATTACTGATTCTGTATCTGATTATTTCTTCCATTGAAACATCGCTTCCTTTTTCTGCCTGAAGGCGTCCGATCAGAGAGGTTGAAACACCTATTCGCTGCATTCTTATGAGTTGTTCGAGCGACACATCCCTGTATCCAAGATCATGAACGTTACTTGCGTAATGTGCAGTTACGCCGGCAGTTCTTAACTGAATGAAATCTTCGATTGTTGGAGTGTATCCAAGCTCAATCATCATGGCCATAAATGAAGTTGAGGCATTTGACTGTGCGAGAAGAATTGCCTGTTCAAGTGTTAAATCAGGATAGCCCAACGCACGAATATTTGTAACATAGGTAGCAGTAACGCCAAGCCGTCGAAGCTCTCTTAAATCGTCATGATCCAGTCCAATATACCCCATCTCAACAAGCCTGTTGTTCATTCTGTCCAACAGGTCAGTGCTTGGCCCGCTTGAGCCGATTGTATTTGAAATCATGGTGATCGGATTCAAAGTGAAGTTACCTATACTTCTCGCAATGAAGAACCCACCAAATACGATGAGAAATACAACTAAAAAACGCTTAAATCTCCCACCCTCTCTACTTACGTACTCTTCTTCTTTTTCGTTGTAGATCTTTTCGGAGTTTGAAATGTAATCTTCTAACAGATCCTTTTTTTCATCTCTTAAATTATTCTCAAGGTTTTTATTTCGATTGGCCATCATTTACCCCTTTTATTGTTTACTGATCTGAATATCCTTTATTTTGAATTGAAAAGCTCAATACAATAAAAAATGTACGATTTATCTAACTAACTGTTTCGACATTGCTTTAGCTAATCGATATTACCTACTATTCAATCTAAAATTAATCAATCAATTAAAATTTCCGATGATGACCAAGAAGATGAAATTTCTACTTCTACCGGCTTTACTTTTCATAACTATTTCTTGTGCAACCCAGCCGGATCCCGTTGAACTGGTAGATAGAAATCAGCTTTTAGCGGATATAGAATATTTAGCTGCGGATGAGCTTGAAGGAAGGCGAACGGGAACAGAAGGTAATAGAATGGCTCAGGATTACATCGAGGAGCGTTATACTTCATTAAACCTGAGTACGTTCGGAGACAACTACCGCCATCTGTTTGATCACACTAATCGATCCGGTGAAGAGTTTACTGACGCGGTAAATCTTATAGGATACATTTCCGGAAGCGAGCACCCGGATCGTTATATCGTGGTAACCGCCCATTATGATCATTTAGGTGTTCGGGATGGAGTGATTTATAATGGCGCTGATGATAACGCTTCGGGCACCGGCGGACTGATGGCTGCTGCCCGTTATTTCACGAGTGTTCAGCCTCAAAACAGTATCATTTTTATCGCGCTGGATGCAGAAGAGCAAGGTCTTGGCGGGGCTCACCACTTTGTAAACAATCCGGTAGTTTCACTTGGTGACATCGTTATGAATATCAATATGGACATGATCAGCAATAACTTCGAAAACGAACTTTATGCTGTGGGAACCTACCACTACCCATATCTGAAGCCAATGATCGAGGAGTATACGACTGAGTCTTCTATTAACGTACTCTTTGGTTACGATTCAGACGAGTGGGATCAGGATTGGACCTTGTCATCAGATCATGGACCGTTTCACCTGAAAGGAATTCCTTTTGTTTATTTCGGTGTTGAAGATCACCCCCATTACCACGCGCCATCTGACACATTCGAAAACACAAATCCGGAATTTTACGTGAATGCTGTGGAGACGATTATCGGAGTGATTGAGGGTCTGGATAAAGATCTGGATAGAGTAATTTCTGAAAGCAATCGCTAATCAACTCTTCTGATGCCTGATACGACTAATGAACTTAGCCAACAGCCACCAATCGCAGCCATCGCCACTCCAATAGGTGAAGGGGGCATTGCAGTCATTCGTGTTTCAGGTAGAGGCGCTGTTGATAAAGTTCAAGCCTGTTTTAAAGGAAAAGATCTCACTCAGCAACAATCTCACACCGTTCACTTTGGTAAAATCATTAGAAAAGATGGTAGCGTAGTTGATGAGGTATTGGCAACGCTGTTCCGATCACCCAAATCCTACACCGGTGAAGATACGGTTGAAATCTCCTGCCACGGCGGCGTTTTGGTAACTCAGGCAGTTCTCGAAACAATTCTTGAACAGGGAGTACGGTCAGCGGAGCCCGGGGAATTTACCCAGCGGGCATTTTTGAACGGTAAGCTGGATCTGGATCAGGCCGAAGCGGTGGCCGACCTGATTCATGCAAAAAGTATCAAAGCCGTAGATGCAGCCCACCAGCAGCTTGAGGGAAGACTTGGAAAACACATCAAACAGTTTCGCCAGCAAATAATTGACGCTAAGGCAATGGTGGAACTCGAACTCGACTTTATAGAAGAGGACGTTGAGTTTGCAAACAAAAAGCAACTACGGAAGTTGCTAACAGATCTTAATGAAGAGATTGCGCGATTGCTCGACACCTATGAAACAGGTCGGCTTGTAAAGGATGGAGTAAAGAGTGTATTTATCGGTCGACCCAACGCCGGAAAATCTACACTCCTTAATACGCTAATTGGTTCAGAGCGGGCTATCGTTACAGATATAGCCGGAACCACCCGCGATACCATTGATGCCGACTGGAGTTATGAGGGATTGTTATTTAAACTGATTGACACCGCCGGCCTTCGTGAAACGGTAGATGTGATTGAAGCTGAGGGCGTAAAAAGATCTCAGAAGGCATTTGAGGAAGCAGATCTGGTGGTTTATCTGAAAGATTTATCGCTGCCCTTAGATGCGGAGGAAAGAAAAGAAATAGCAGAATTTCAAAAACGCGCAGCACAAACTCCGTTTCTGCTTGTTGGCACTAAACTGGATCTTAACCAAAGGAATTCTACTGAAATAGAAGAACGTATCCACTACGACTTAAAAATCTCTGCCATCGAAGAGCAAAATATTGATGATCTTAAAAAGCTGATGAAACAGCGCTCCCTCGAAAATAAAGATTATGACACATCAAGTCTTCTGGTTACATCATCACGACATAGAGATGCACTGCAAAAAGCCCGTGAAAATGTGCAGCGAGCTATTGAGGCACTTGATCAAGGCATGACCGGCGACTTCCTCTCTATTGACTTACGCTCGGCACTTAAAGAACTGGGCACCATCACCGGAGAGATTACTAATGAAGATGTTTTAGACAGCATTTTCTCGCGGTTTTGCATAGGTAAGTGACCTCATCTTTTCAGTTTTAGTTTTCGAAATGACAATTATTCAATTGCTATTGCAGATCATCTGCTATTCCTGTTATTTAGTTTTTAAATTTTAATCAAAACTGATCAATGGATTTTTCAAAACGCAAAGCTGGCACTAAGTCTGTATGGGCAGGTGAACTGGAACGATTTCCTTATGGGAGCCATACGGTTCCAATTACTAATACAGTAACCTTTGCATACGACGATATTGACGAGTGGTACGAAGTGGCTAAAGGAAATCAAAAAGGTGATATCTACAGCCGTAATACCAACCCGACAGTGCAGGTGTTGGAAGAGAAAGTCAGGATTTTAGAAAAAGCCGAAGCGGTAACGTCATTTTCAACCGGAATGGCCGCAATCAGTAACACCCTGTTTGCTTTGTTAAAACCGGGCGACCGTGTGGTTTCGGTGAAGGATACCTACGGGGGAACCAGCCGGATTTTTCTGGAGTATCTGCCAAAAATCAATGTGGAGGTAACTCTCTGTGAAACAACTGATTTTGAGCAGATTGAAGAGGAGATCTCAAAGGGCTGCAATCTTGTCTACCTCGAAACGCCGACCAATCCTACACTCAAAATCATTGATCTGGAGCGCATTGCAAAAGCGGCAAAAAAAGCCGGCGCTATTACGGTAACTGACAATACGTTTGCATCTCCCATCAACCAAAATCCTCTTGAGCTTGGTGTTGACCTGGTTGTACATAGCGGCACTAAATATTTAAATGGCCATTCCGATACACTCTGTGGATTTCTTTGCGGAAGTAAAGAGCTAGTGAAAGAGGTATTTAAGTACAGGGAAATCAATGGGGCAAGTCTCCACCCGGAAACGGCCTATATGGTAATACGCGGCATCAAAACCCTTGAGCTTCGCGTTGAACGACAGAACGAAAATGCTATGGCTGTTGCACGGTTTTTGAAGAGTCATCCGAAAGTGAATGACGTATTCTACCCCGGACTGGATAGTCATCCCGGGCATGATATTGCGAGTAAGCAGATGCGCGGTTTTGGCGGGGTTCTCAGCTTTTCACTGAAGGGAGATTACGAATCGGTTAAAACCCTGCTCCATAACCTTTCACTTGTTCATCTTGCGGCCAGTTTGGGATCGGTAAGCACACTTGCCGGCCCGCCGAGAACAACAAGCCATGTTGAGCTGACAGAAGAACAGCGGAAACAGCTCGGCATACCCGAAACGCTGATCAGGTATTCTGTGGGAATTGAAAACAAGGAAGACCTGATTGAAGATTTAGAGCAGGCCCTCAAGTTGATCTGATTTTATAACAGGCCAAAAGAACCAAATTTTTCAGATAAGATTAATGCCGGATCAATCCTATATCATCCAAACACTCCAAAAACTGGTGCGAATAAATTCCGTGAATCCATCGCTTGAAGAGTCAGGCCGCGGCGAAGAGGAGATCGGGCGATTTGTTGCAGGCGAGCTTGATGCGATGGGCATCAAAACCAGCATTGAAGAGATAGCTCCCGGACGTGTAAATGTTATCGGAACTATGACGGGCTCAGGTGGCGGGAAGTCGCTTATGCTGAATGCTCATCTGGATACGGTGGGCGTGGCTGGAATGGAGGAGCCCTTCTCCGGGTCCATCAAAAATGGAAAATTATACGGGCGCGGTTCTTATGATATGAAAGGCAGTATAGCGGCGATTCTTGGAGCTGCTAAAACACTGGTTGAAGAAAAAAAACGGTTGACCGGCGAACTGGTTCTTTCATTTGTGGCTGATGAGGAGTTCGAAAGCCTGGGAGCAAAGCATCTTGTAAAGAACCTTAAAACAGATGCGGCAATTGTTGCTGAACCAACTGATCTGAAAATCTGTCTTGCCCATCGTGGATTTGGAGTATTTAAAATCATCACAGCGGGGAAAACTGCACATGGCGGGAAGCATCGCCAGGGTGTAGATGCCAATACAAAAATGGGACTGTATCTGGCTGAACTGGACAAGTATTCAAATGAACTTTCCGACCAAAAAAAGCATCCACTTTGTGGGGAGGCCTCTATTCATGTACCGCTCATTAGCGGTGGAAACAGCCTGTTCATTTATTCGAATGAATGTATTGCTCACGCCGAAAGGCGAACGCTGCCGGGAGAGACTGAAGAGGCTGTGACAGAGGAAATGAATCAGATCATAAAGAAGTTGAAATCGAATGACCCTGAGTTTAAAGCTTCAATCGAAAGTGTTTTATGGCGCGACCCTTATGAGATCGATCGCAATGCCGAAATTGTTAAGGTACTGGAGATGGCTTCAGAAACGATAATTGGGAGCCTCCCGGGTTATATTGGTCACAGCTGGTGGGAGGACTCAGCCATTTTTGGAAAAGCTGGAATTGATACTGTGATTATGGGTCCAAAAGGAGGCGGAATTCATGAAGCTGTTGAATGGGTAGAAATTGAATCTGTGAAAG
>SKGY01000006.1 GCA_007117235.1 Balneolaceae bacterium | reverse complement strand
ACTCCTGCCGGATAATTTTTTTCGCTGATTTTGAAGACTTTACGGCTGATTGATCCATTTGACTTCACATAACCAATAGCATATTCTACCCGCAGTTTTTGCTCCTCTTTACTGTTGTTTTCGAGTGTGAATGAAAAATCCAGTCTATCACCAATTGAGATTAAGTCTCTTTGGAGTTTGAGGTCTGAAACATTGATACCCTTTGGCATTCCAAAACCAAACAGACTCAGCGCTTCGTTATTTCCTTTTTTTAACAACGTGCGACATGCGTGCTTAATGATTCGGTCGGTCTCTTCTAAATTCCCGATCCAATTTCTTCCGATTGACAACACCAGCTGCGGATGGTCTTTGGAAATATCGTTCAGGTTATTAGCCACGCTTCGGCGAACATACTCAGAATTGTCATCTTTTAAATTTTCCAAGATGGGTAGAATTGGGTTGGGATCTTTTTTGAACTCAGGCAAAGCCATTGCCCATGGAAGTCGCGGTCGGCACCCTTCACTAGAAAGTCTTCGCACGTGATGATTTTCATGGTCTGACCACGTCCCCATCTTATTCATCATTTTGTCTCCATACTTAACTATAAAAGGCCTTACTGCAAATTCACAACTAGTGAGTGATGTAATTTGCTCCATCGTATCCACAGAGAGATCAAATTGATTGAGTCCAAATCTCTCAACATATTCCGGAAGAAACATATACTCAAGAGCGTATTTACCCTCTTGAGCATTTTGCACATTTTCTGCCAATGCAATGAACCGATCACAAGCCTCATCAAAATTAAGATTCAGTGTCTGTTCCAACACAACAGCAATATGCTTCATGCGATCTTTAAGCTCACGCTGTTTCCACTGCTCATCAAGCACGAGATTTTGGAACTCATCACGATCGAATCCCGGCTCCACACGTTTCATTTCGTAGGTAAAATGATCGAAAAAGGTATCGTTATACAAATTTTTGAGGAGTTCAGGCATGAAACGTGTCTCTTAAATTCAAAAAGTAGTAACCGCAAAAAGCGCTAAGATACACAAAGAAGGAAAGGCTTACATCACACAACTATATTAGTACCTGGGAAGGGACTCGAACCCTTACGACATCGCTGCCACCGGATTTTGAGTCCGGCGCGTCTACCAATTCCGCCACCCAGGCATTTTGTTTTGGAAGGGATGCAAATATAAGCAGAGAGTGCATCAATTAAAATGAAATGTTGAAAGGATGTATTTAATTTTTGGAAGAGTATTAAATGTCCTTCAATTAATAGCTTTGCCCTATTATTTTCTAAGTTCTTTCCCTTCAAATTTTTCAGGTAATTCCCTATTGTCTCGAATGGCTCTTTTTCCAACTTTGTATCGACAATTAAGTTAATTAGAACAAGATCATCATAATGAAAATTACCACCGCTGCTGACGCCCTGTCTCATGTTCGATCAAATCAACATCTTTACATTCATACCGCCGCTGCGGCTCCGGTAAAACTTGTGGAAGCACTTACTGCTAGACAGAATGAACTGAAAGGTGTACAAATCTATCAGCTTCATACTGAAGGGCCTGCCCCCTACGCTGAACCAGAATGCGTAGATTCTTTTCATGTGAATGCTTTTTTTGTGGGAAAAAATGTACGACAGGCTGTAAATGACGGAAGAGCAGACTATGTTCCTATATTTCTGAGTGAAGTCCCCCTTCTATTCAAAAATCATGTTATTGATCTTGATGTGGCACTTATCCATGTTAGCCCACCCGACAAACACGGATTCTGTTCCCTTGGTGTGTCAGTAGATGCCACCCGTGCCGCCGTAAATAATGCGAAACTAGTGATTGCTCAGGTTAACCCAAACATGCCCCGTACGCATGGCGACGGCATCATCCACGAAAGCGTGATTGACTTCGGTGTAGAGGTTAATGACCCGCTTCCCGAACATATACCACAAGAGCTTACAAAAGTAGAGAAGCAGATTGGGCAGAACTGTGCTGCACTGATCGAAGATGGTGCGACTCTTCAGATGGGTATCGGAAGTATCCCTGATGCAGTACTAGCTGCGTTAAGAAATCACAAAAACCTGGGCGTACACACAGAGATGTTTTCTGATGGCATGATTGACCTCGTGGAGTCCGGTGTCATCAACAACTCGATGAAACGAAGGCATCCCAACCGGATCGTATCCTCTTTTGCAATGGGCACGCGCAGGCTTTATGATTTTATGGATGATAATCCAAATTTAGCAATGCTTGATTGTGCCTATGTGAACGACACTGCCATCATACGTAAAAACCCGAAGGTAACTGCTGTAAACAGTGCTATTGAGGTGGATTTAACCGGACAAGTTTGCGCTGACTCTATTTCAACTTATCAATACTCAGGTGTGGGCGGGCAAATGGACTTTATCCGCGGTGCATCCCTTTCGGAGGGTGGAAAACCGATTATTGCACTGCCCTCTTCTACTAATAAAGGCATAAGTCGTATTGTACCCTATCTAAAACAGGGTGCTGGTGTGGTAACTACCCGTGCTCACGTTCACTATGTTGTTACTGAGTATGGAGCAGCAAGTTTATATGGGCTAGGATTGCAGCAAAGAGCAAAAGAGCTGATTAAAATAGCACACCCCAGTCACCGTGAAGAGTTAGAAAAAGCGGCTCATGAGAGATTTAAAAAGTATTAATTTGACTATTAATTTAAGTTGATTAATAAACCTAATCTAATATGTAGCTTAGCAAACTTTTATTAAGTTGGGCGTTGTGATTTTATTGTAACAAATCACATATTTGTTACTCCTTTACTTAGAAAACATCTATAACGGGAAATGATATGGGAATGAAACGGTTACTACTACTTGCTCTGGTTACTTTTACCACAATTTTATTTATCAATAGCTGCGATTTAAATGACACAGACAGCACTCCTTTCACAATTACGGGTCAGGTTCAAACTCTGAATACTGAAAACGGTATTGCTGATGCACTTGTCGAAATTATCTCTCCAGCTGATCTGCAGCGCGAAGCTGTTACTAATGCATCAGGCATGTATGTTTTTGAAGATGTATTTGTTGACAGCGTTATTGATGTACGGATTCAGGCTTCTCGACAGGGATTTAATACTTCTACAATTGACGTTGTAGCCGTGCCCGGACGAGATTTAGCTGTTCCGCCTATCAGACTTAGAGCCACTACCAGCGGTGGTGATGATGGTGGCAGTGGCGGTGGTGGCGGCACAGTCGGTGGTCCTCCGGCCGGAGCAGCTGCAATTATTTTACAGGGCGTATCAAGTAACTCCATCAACATTGCAGAAACCGGTGGGATCGTAAGCAGTTCTTTCACCTTTGAGGTGCAGGACTCTTCGGGCAGAGCAATTACTAGTGAAGGCGCTGTTGACGTAGAGTTTATTCTTACTGATGGGCCCGGAGGAGGAGAGGCAATAACTCCCGAAATAGTAAGAACCAACGCAAGCGGACTAGTGACATCAAACCTATTTTCAGGTAATGCAGCGGGTAACGTAAAAATTGAAGCTCGTATTTTCAGAGAAGACATCAATCTTGAAATCCGGTCTAAACCAATTCTTTTGGCTATTCATGGGGGGTTTCCTGATCTAGATCACTTTAGTATTGCTGCTAGTGTTTTTAATTTTGAAGGTCTCGCGATAAACGGCATGCGTAATCAAATTACTGTAATTGTTGGTGATAAATTCAGCAACCCTGTAAAACCGGGTACCCCTGTTTATTTCAATACCACAGGAGGTATTATTCAGGGTTCAGGTCAGACAGATGATGACGGTCAGATTCAGGTCGATTTGATCTCAGGAAACCCACGTCCTGCTGACGGTTATGCAACTATACGTGCACATACATTTAATGAAGATGATCAGCGAATTGAGCAGGATATACAGGTTCTCTTTTCCGGTCCGCCTTCAAACCAAAACATCGTAGTTACACCGGAAACATTTGCTATCGGCCCAAATGGTAGTCAGGCATTTACTATGACTATAACTGATCCGAATGGTAACCCTTTACCTTTTAACACCAGCATTGAAGTGCAGCCCGCTGAAGGAATGGCAGTGGAAGGCGATGTGAGTGTTAATGTACCAAATACGTTATTTGGAGGCCCGGGTGTTACCGAGTTCTCATTTACCGCAAGAGATACTGATGATGAGAATAATGATGTTCAGGATGTGAGTATTGTGATTAAAGTAGATACCCCGGGAGGATTCTCTGCTACTAAAACACTAACCGGTACCAAGGCAAAGATAAATCCTTAAGTTTTTAACACCACTTTTAAGGCTTCTGTACATTTAAGTGCAGAAGCCTTTTTCATTTTAAAAAGTTAGTACCTCATAATTTTATCTCTATCATCACAGGATTTAATCGTTATAAATCATAAGATCTCTTTATATTCAAAGATTAATCGACAACTCATTTTTTTAAAATAATCAGACATGAAAAGCACTACCCCACATCACAACTCGGAAGATATTCAAGCTATTATTGATAAACTCACATCCGTAAACGTGAAAGGGTCATACTTTCTTTTGGTATTGGCAGGTAAGTATAAATCCGGGAAAAAAGATCTTTTAAAGAAGATAGCCGGTCAAACAGGCGAACTCAGTACTGTTGATATGCGAGAGATTATCTCAACAAATGAAGAAGAGACATATCAAAAAATCGATAAACTCTTTTCCTCGATGTCAAAGGATGACAAATATGTGCTTTTGGAAAATTGTGATGTTTTAAGTGGAGAATATACAGGGTTCACCTATTCTACTGTTCGATATGCAACTCCTCAGGAGAAATATCTGCTGAATATCATCAAGAGTTCAGAAAAAGTGATCATTATGGACATTCAGGATTATGCAAATGTGAATAGCACATTAGAAAGACTCTCTCAAGAAGTAATAACATTTGATGGGCCGACCGGTATGATTGGTAAGCTAAAATGGAAGCTGCAAAATATCCGAATTCAGGGACACACGTTTGAAAACAAGCGTCCACTGAATGTCAGATGATAAGACTTAAGTTTAAACACTGACCTTATTCTCTTGTCTCGGGTCCAGATCATAGAGTGATGAAACTGTTGCCTGAATCGTTTTATACCACTCGTTGCCGAATTTATCGTTGATTTCGTAGTAGTCTGAAAAATCAGGTTTACGAATCTGCATTTTCCACTCCTGATTTTTTGCCTTGAATACCGGATCAATATGGAGCAGTTGGTGATAGAGTAGCATTTTTTTAGTGTCTCCATCAAGCATATCCCACAGGTCACCCGAAATCTCGATCAAATAGTCGTTACCTGAATAGTGTTTAACCTCTCTGGTTGCTTTCATGCATTTTGCTGCACGCTGCTTGGAGATGTTTGGGTAGACTAGAATATATCCAATCTGAGCCGGGCCAAGCTCGATCTTATGCATCTCAATTACTTCTTTGGCAATTTTTGCAATCTCTTCCGACTCCATTAACTGCTTGTCTGTATATGTTACTTCGGAGGGCTCTAAAAAGTCATTATCAGGCATTGAATACGTCTCTGTTTTGTTTGATAGTTGATAAAATTACATGATGTATGTCAGATCGAATAACTTGACTGAACAAGGCTTTGAAGATATCAAAAACTGAAGCCAATCTTAGCACAAAATCGCAACGATTTGTCCCAATCATTTTGTTACTTTTATAGACGTAAATGCTATAGTAAAAAAATCTTAATTAACTTGAGTTACTCTCTTTACTCGTTGAGCGTGTTTCATATTCATCATATAACGAATAACTAATTCATGAAAAACTCCATATTGGGCAGCCTAGTTGGCATTGCCATTGTATTAGCGATCGATTCACTTGCCCGCGTAGCTGTATCTACCTTTCTTAATGAAGAGATCTTCATGTTTGCTTACTCATCATATGGAGGAGTATTTTGGCCGTTGGTTTTAACCATCACCGCCGGACTCTCAAGCTTTCTGGGTTCCCTTTTCAGTATTTCATACGGCAAGGTTCATTCAACGACAACTGTTATCCTGTTTTTGATTCTCATCATACTGCTCAGATATGGTCAAATTCATCTTTTGATGGGTACTGAATCACTCTTTTATCCCATAGCTGCCTTGGTGCTTTCAATTGGAGGTGCGTTTATTGGCTGGCAGCTATTGAAGGGTGGTAAATCAGCTGTTAATCAGGAAAGTAAGCATCACTACCCGAACGAGCATGAATCTACCCAAGAGTAGCATCAACTTCTGAAATCGGGACGTTTCTCCATTCACTCAACTGATTTGCGATCTTATCTCTGATTTGATTCATCAGTTCGATCCCCTCACCCACTTCCAGATTAGATGTATCGACAGGGGGCAGAATTTTAAGTTTCACGTTGGCTGATTCTTTGAACACCCACGATTTTTTTGGGAGACATTTTTGAGTTCCGTCAAGAACAATTGGCAGCACAGGAATTTTTTCCCGAATTGCCAGCTCAAAGGCTCCCGGTGCAAACTTATTCAATTTGCCGGATCTGGATCGTGTGCCTTCAGGAAAAAACATCACAGATACTTTATGATCCAAGTACTTTTTGCAGCGTGAAAAAACTCCAACTCTCTTGTTATTCGAGGATCTGTCAACGGGTATATCACCCGACATTTTCATCATCCACCCTGCAACAGGTAAGTTGAAAAGCTCCTCTTTGGCTACCCACTTCATCTCCCATGGTAAGTTTGAAATAACAGGAATATCAGCGTTCGACAAGTGATTGCTCACCACTATATAGGGGTTACGGTCATCTACACTATCTGCACCTTCAATCTCTATTTTCCAGTTGGGATTCACTTTAGAGATGGCAAACCCAAGCTTTCTAAAAAGTTTACCGGTATAATAATGAGATGGGTCTCGATCAAACAATCTTCTGATTGCCAAAATAGGGAGCCAAACAACTATTAAAGAAATTATTGCTGCCCAAATTAAGACTGATTTAATCTGCTTCATCAATCAGCATCTTACAGTTTTGGGATAAAGCTCTTGATGATCCCCCAAATACCTT
>SKGY01000044.1 GCA_007117235.1 Balneolaceae bacterium | reverse complement strand
GGGGGCACCGGCCATCAATGGATTGAACGTAAAGATGGCACGATAGAAAAATTGAGTTGGCGTGATGGCGCAGAGTTAATATCCGGAGATCATTTTGTTATGCTTACCCCGGGAGGGGGTGGCTGGGGGGCAAAAAAGTAGAGGCTCAATCAGAAAAAGCTGGGTGTTCAATTCCAAGTCGATTTAGTATCTCGGCGGAATCATCAAAAAACCCCTCAATCTCATCAATGCCTACCCCGTAAGTAATTCCATAATTCACTCTTGCAGCCCTTCGCAGAACCAATGGCCCGGTATATTCTCTGTTGATGTTGTCATCAATCTGCTCACTATCGGGTGGTGACAAATAAAATTCCGTTTCAGCATAGGCAGCTGACAAAATACCAACCCATTCAAGGCCTGAACCATCTTGTTTTACACTAAATACCGCTCCTCCACTGAATCCGCGATTAAACGATGAGTCGAGGATAAAACTTCGGCGGGGTGAGATCTGAAAATTACTGACCATGGCACTCGTAACCATCTGTATTCCTCTGGGGTACCCTACCACATAGACCAGGTCGGTCCAATCGAGCGATGATGCACTACCCGGTTCAATCATAAGTGCAGGTATTTCTGTTGGTACGCTTCGGGAAATGTTTGCGGTAAGTATAGCGATATCCCTTCGCGGATCGTTTGCTGCAATTTCAAAACTGATCAGCGACTCCCCTTCAATAATATAATGTGAGACTGATTGCCTGATTGAAATTCCCTCAATGGGTGCATCCGGTCCGGTATTGGCAGAAGTACGATAGTGCCAGATTGTATCGGGGTAGCTTACAACGTGAGAGGCCGTCAACAGAACCGGGCCCGTTCTGTTTTTTGAAATGACAATTGCCGTTCCCGCATTGGAATGGTCATCGATAAATGTATCGGTAGCTATGTCTCTCAATTGAGCCGTTTGCAGTTCCGATTTTGTCGGCAGCTGATCAACATCAAAATAGTAATTACGGTAAACTACATTACTCTGTAAACGCCTCACCGAATTGAAACTCTCTTTAATCTGCTCGCGAACCACCTCTGATCCTGTATAGCTGACATAAGAGCTTCCATTACCGCGCTCAGTCACTGATGAGTGGCTTGAGCAGCCATAAAAAACTCCGGTATATACGAGCAATAAGATAAAATTCAATCGATTCATGATCGATAATCTATTTGGGTTGATGGCTGGTCAAACCGGTTCTGCTTCTTGAATCAAGACTTCAGCTGGAATTCCTAGTTCTTTATAAAGCAGTTTTATTTGACGAAGAGATAGAGAACGTTTACCCGATAGAATCTCACTGGCCCTGGATTTAGAACCTAATATACTAGCCAAATCTTTTTGCTCAAGCCCAAGCTGGTCCATTCTAAATTTAATCGCTTCAACCGGTTTGGGTGCTTCAATCGGAAAATTCTTTTTTTCATATTCATCTACTAAAATCCCCAATATTTCCAATTCGTCACCTTCTGTACTACCGGGTTTAGCATCAAAAATTTCTTCGATACGCTCTAAGGTTTTTTCATAATCTCCTTCGGTATGTATAGGTTGTATCTGCATAATTAATTGCCGCTTTAAATTGTAGTTGCATCAATTTTATCGTACTCGGCATGAGTACCTACAAAACGGATGAATACCTGGCCGTAGTCATAATTTATTTTGACTACTAACCGATAATTATTGCCCTTAATGTTGAAAACCACTCGATTGTCAGGAAGAATACTTGAATGTGGATATATATTCTTTACATCAAAAGGTGACTTCCATTCAGAATTTTTTGCTTCAGAAAACCATGCCTTTAAAGCGTCTTCACTATCCGAATGATTAATCCAAAACTCGCGTAAAGTTTTTCGGGCAAATACTCGCATAGAACAATATAGAAAGTTCCATTCTTGGGAACAAGTGAATTGTATAGTTGAATTTCCCGATTTATATAGCAACATTATCGGCGAATTCATCTTAATTAAAATCTAACTGAAAAAACGACTTCTTCATATCTTATTTTGGTCGGTTATCTCGGCCGCCTTTATTGGGCCCGGCACGGTAACTACGGCTGCATCAGCCGGAGCCGGGTTTGGATACACCCTCATCTGGGCACTTATCTTTTCAGCGATCGCCTGTTATATCCTTCAGGAATCATCGGCTCGCATAACAGCCGTTAGCGGACTGAATTTGGGTCAGGCAATGAATCGTGAATACGGACACAACATCTCAGGAAAATTTATCGTCTGGTTAGCACTAATCGCCATATTGAGCGGATGTGCTGCGTTTGAGGCGGGAAATATTTTAGGCGCCGTTGCCGGAATTACCCTTGTTCATGATTCGATCTCTGCCATACCTGTTGTACTGTTGATTGGTGCTATAGCGACAGCTTTGCTCTGGAGCGGAAACATCCGGAGAATTGCAACACTGCTAGGATTGATTGTCGCCATAATGGGTCTCTGTTTTGTGACCACTGCACTGCTTATTCCCCATGATATCCCAACAATGTTTACTGAAGGATTCACACCCTCCGTGCCACCCGGCTCTGAGTTGTTGGTACTTGGCCTTATCGGAACAACAGTTGTGCCCTACAATATTTTTCTGGGTTCCGGATTAAAACATGCTCAAACACCCCGGGAGATGAAGACCGGACTGTTGATTGCCATCGGGCTCGGCGGATTTATCTCCATCACCATATTGCTGACCGGAACAGCTGTTATCGGTGAATTTTCATTTCCGGCATTAGCCGATGCGCTTAATGAACGACTTGGGCCGTCCGGTGCATGGATACTTGGAATCGGACTTTTTGGGGCCGGACTCAGCTCCACCCTAACCGCGGCCCTGGCAGCAGCCGTTACAGCAAAATCACTACTCCAAAAAAAGCATAATGAAGAGAAATGGATTGAGCACGGCGTCAGATTCAGATCCGTTTGGGGAGGCGTTTTGATAATCGGCTTGATATTTGGGATGATGGAACTTCAACCCGTACCGGTTATTATTTTAGCCCAGGCACTGAACGGAATCATCCTGCCTATTATCGCTGTAATTCTCTTTCTTCTGATGAATAATTCCAACGTACTCCCGGAAGCACATCAAAACGGCCCATTCTACAATCTCATTACATCCGTGGTGGTTTTTCTTACGATCATGATTGGGATCACCAATGTGGTTCGGGCCGCATCACGAGCCCTGGATTTTCCGGTACCCGATCAGTCACTTCTTTTTTATATCTCTGCATTCCTGTTTTTGATCGTCATAATTCCAATTGGAAAAAAGCTTCTGAAAGCTAAAGAGTAGGATCCAAATGGCAACTTACCTTTCACAATGCTGTATCTTCTCAGCCGAATTCCGTATCCTTATCCCTCTTTTAAACGCACATATATTTGATGTTTGATACGGCAACCACAGAAAAATTTCACTCCTTAAAAACCCCATTCTATTATTACGATCTCGAACTGCTAAAACGCACGCTTGACGAAGTAAAAACACATGGGATCGATAAGGGGTATCACGTTCATTATGCAATTAAGGCGAACTATAATTTTGAGATTTTAGAGCTTATCAAACAGGCGGGATTAGGAATCGATTGTGTGAGCGGTCCTGAGATTTTCAGATCACTTGAGGCGGGATTCAAAGGCAGTGAAATTGCATTTGCGGGTGTTGGCAAAACCGATGAGGAGATTCAGGTGGGTCTGGACAGTGACATTTTCTCATTCAACTGTGAATCACTTCAGGAGCTTGAGGTACTGAATGAACTTGCCGAAAAAGCAAATAAAACAGCCAGCGTATCGATTCGCCTCAACCCGAATGTGGAAGCAAAAACCCACAAATACATCACCACCGGGCTGAACGAAAACAAGTTTGGCATTACTATTGATAAGCTGCCTCAGCTTTTTGAGATGGTTCCTGATCTCGCATCAATTAAACTGACCGGAATTCACTTTCATATTGGTTCACAGATCACTGAACTTCAACCCTTTATTGACCTGTGTGAAAAAGTTGAGCTTGTTCAGCATAAATTTGAACAGGCCGGATTTTCTCTACAACACGTTAATGTGGGCGGCGGTTACGGCATCAACTATGAGACGCCCGACAAGGAACCCATTCCAGATTTTAAATCCTTTTTTGAAGTATTTGATAAACACCTGAATCTGCGAGACGGTCAGCAGCTCCATTTTGAACTTGGGCGCAGTATTGTGGGCCAATGCGGAAGCCTTATCTCGCGTGTTCTCTACATCAAGGAGGGCATCAACACCAACTTTGCGGTGTTGGATGCGGGCATGACAGAACTGATTCGTCCCGCTCTATATCAAGCTGCCCATCGGGTTGATCCGCTGACCAGTAGAAAACCTGAAAAAACGTACGATGTGGTTGGGCCAATCTGTGAATCATCCGACAGTTTCCGAAAAGGGATTCAACTTCCTGAATTAAAACGAGGCGATCTTGTTGCCATCCGAAGTGCCGGTGCCTATGGCGAAGTAATGAGCAGCGGGTTTAATCTGCGCGAGCGGGTGAAGGCTTATTATTCAGACCGACTCTGATCAGTCGATTAACAAATTTTCATCATCCATGAACGATTTAGAAAAGTATTTTAGAGATAATGACAAGAGACTGATCCATAAATGGATTCACTATTTCGACATTTACGACAGACACTTCAGCCGATTCAGAAAGAAGAAAGATCTGGTTATTCTCGAAATCGGTGTATTTCACGGTGGGAGCCTCCAGATGTGGAAAGACTATTTTGGGGAGCAGGTGCAGGTTTATGGAATCGACATCAATCCAAAATGCAAAGAGCTGGAAGAGGAGAATATTAAGATCTTTACCGGATCACAGTCAGACCGCAACTTCCTCCGCGAGGTTAAAAAGCAGATCCCAAAAGTTGATATCCTGATTGACGACGGCGGCCACACCATGCGTCAGCAGATTGTTACCTTCGAAGAGCTATTTGATCACGTTAAAGAGAACGGCGTTTATCTTTGTGAAGACCTTCACACCTCCTACTGGCTTCGCTTTGGCGGGGGACACAAACGCCGGGGCACATTTATAGAATACAGCAAAAACTTCATCGACAAACTTCACGCCTGGCACTCCGAGCAGAGATCCCTGCAGGTTGATGATTTTACCCGCTCGGTAAATTCCGTTCACTACTACGACAGCATTGTGGTGCTTGAAAAGAGTCCAAGAACTAAGCCGCACGATGAAACGACAGGAACTCCCTCCTTCGAAGATAGCCAACCTGATCGAAAAGGGATAAAGAGAGCCGCCTGGAAAGCAGGATCGGCAGGTGTACGGCTCATCAACAAAGCCCTCCGCTCAATTCGTCTTGGTGGGTTTATCTGGAAGTAGGTTTTTTGGGGAGTTAATTGTTATCCAGCGGGCTTTTGACTCCGCGTCCGCCTCTGTTTAATACATGAAGGTATATTGAGGTTGTTTTTACCCCGTTAGAAATTTATTTTTTGCTAAAATATCTTTTCATTCGATTTTTTAAATATCGTTTCCCCATTCCTGATTTTAAATATTTTTCTCTTGCTATTGCATCATCTTTACTAAGACACCCTTCAAAATAGATTAGTTTTAAAGGTCGTCTGTACTTCGTTGCATGGCATTGACCGGACTTATGTTCTTTTAACCGTCTTTGAAGATTATCGGAATAACCTGTGTACCACTGGTTATCTATTTTACTTTGTAAAACATAAACATAGTAAAATTTCATCGTGTTAAATTTCTAACGGGGTGAACGCTCTTGTGGCCTAAAAGATCCTGTACGGTTCTAATATCGTACCCGTTTTGAAGAAGGTGTGTAGCAAAAGAGTGGCGGAATGTGTGCGGGGTTACACGTTTTGGTATGTTTAAAATATTTGACACGCGGTTGATTTCGAGGCGGATATTTTTTGCCGATATATGATATCGATGCCTAATCCCTGAGCGGGGATTTTTCCGTCTGTTTCTGGCCGGAAACAGGTATTGCCAAATAAATTTTTCCTCAGCACCGGGATACTTTTTTGAAAGTGCATTAGGCAGAATTGTTTTCCCAAAACCTTTTTTCAAATCTGACTGGTGTAGTCGCCTTACTTTATCTATATGATTTTTGAGTTTAGGGATCACCCGATCCGGTAGCATCGAGATACGGTCTTTCCTCCCTTTACCATCCCAAATAATTATTTGGCGGTATGCAAAATCAATATCTTGTATTCTAAGACTAAGCGCTTCTGATATGCGTAATCCGGCTCCATACATGAGCTCAAGTACCAATTGCTTCACACCTTGCATCTCATTGATAATTGCAAGGACTTGCTCCTTCGAAAGAACTACTGGCAGTCTTTTTGGTTTTTTTGCCCGCTTTAAATTATTCAGTTCTCCAACAGGAATTTGCAAAACATGCTCATAAAGAAAAATAAGAGCCGAAAGTGCCTGATTTTGTGTTGATGCTGCAAGGTTACACTCGTTAGCTAAGTAGTTAAGAAATATGACAATTTCGCGATTCCCCAATTCGCGAGGGTGAGTAAGATTATGATATCGAACGTATCTGACAACCCAATGGCAGTACGTTTTTTCCGTACTGTAACTATAATTTCTTCTTCTGACTTCTCTCTTAACCCGGTCTAGTATTTTACGTTTACTCATGCTTTTTATATGTATGAGCAAAAAATTGCCTCTCCCTTACACAAAAAGATAAAAAAGATTATTTAACCCCATTATTTAACCCTTTTATTTAACCGGCGAGATTTTTATTTGACTAGTTTAAATTCACTATTTGCCGTAATTGATACATTAAACTATTATGTGTCTAACTTAAGCAGTATGCTTAAACTGTATAAATACATGTTATTTGCTTTGTAACACAATCAGGTTTACAGATTTAATAAAATCCATAACTATGAAACAATTAAACAGCTTATTTTTAATTTTGGTTTTGATATTCATCGGATGTCAAAAACAAGTAGATATTAATGATGTACAGATCACTGACATATCCGGAGATGAAAGGGTTGATCTTGATGAATTTTTGAAGGGAGTAAATGGCAGTTTTT
>SKGY01000242.1 GCA_007117235.1 Balneolaceae bacterium | reverse complement strand
TCTGCATGATATTTACCAGCTTTTCATCAACATCATCAAAGCTCCAAGAGAGGCGTTCTGAGTTTTGAGTCATCTCCAACCCTGACACAGCCACACCGCCTGCATTTGATGCTTTACCCGGAGCGTAAAGAACACCTGCTTTTTGAAAGGCTTTTACAGCCTTATCAGTACAGGGCATATTTGCCCCTTCTGCTACACAGATAACTTTATTCTTAATCAGTGATTTAGCATCTGACTCCTCAATCTCATTTTGAGTGGCGCAAGGCAGCGCAATGTCACATTTTAAAGTCCAAGGTTTGCCTTCGCTGAATTCACAGTCAAACTCTTTGGTGTACTCTTTGATTCTGCCACTCCTATCGTTTTTCAGCTCTTTAATCCACTTCAGTTTCTCTTCAGTAATTCCATCTTCATCAATAATGTATCCGTCAGAATCTGACATAGAAATTACTTTAGCACCAAGTTGTATCGCCTTCTCGCAGGCGTATTGGGCAACATTACCCGACCCGGAAATAACTACTTTTTTTTCATCAAGAGCATGGTCTTTCTGCTTTAACATCTCTCTCACAAAGTAGAGCAGGCCAAATCCGGTTGCCTGTAAACGAACTTTACTTCCGCCATAGGCAAGACCCTTCCCAGTTAACACACCGGAAAATTCAGCAGTCAGGCGTTTATATTGGCCAAACATATAACCAATTTCACGTTCACCCACACCAATGTCTCCGGCCGGCACATCTGTGTCTTTTGATACATAGCGATATAGCTCATTCATAAAGCTTTGACAAAACCTCATGATTTCACCATCAGACTTACCACGGGGATTAAAATCCGAACCGCCTTTACCTCCTCCAAGCGGAAGTCCCGTCAAGCTGTTCTTGAACGTCTGCTCAAAGGCTAGAAACTTAATGATGCTAAGGTTCACTGAGGGATGAAAACGCAGACCGCCTTTGTAGGGCCCGAGTGCACTGTTGAACTGGACACGATACCCGCGATTTACCCTGTATTTCCCTTCGTCATCTTCCCATGGAATTCTAAACATCACAGCACGCTCAGGTTCTACCAGACGCTCCAGCAATCCTGGATTGGAGTACTTTCCATTCTCTTTCACAAATGGAATAACATCTTCCATAACCTCATGAATCGCCTGCTGAAACTCTGTTTGATGGGGATCTCTCTCTTCAATCAACTTAGTTATTGCTTCAAGTGAAATCTCTTCAAGTTTATAATTTTCCATGAAAGTAATTTTCAATTATGTATTTGCCTGATGCCACTAGTTTATTAAACCAGAAATGGTTATCGATCAATCCGAAGCCTGCAATGCTTTTTTATGCTTATGCTTTTTGTTTTGACCTATCATGTATTTCTCTAGCTCAACTATCAAAAATACAATTACTCCCGACACCAGCGGATAGATCCAATACCACGCCTTATGTGGAGAAGTAGCAAACCACTCATTCATGAATGGTGCATATGTAAAGATCAACTGAAAAGCGATCAATATAAATACTGCATAGAACGTGTATTTGTTATTGAAAAACCCACCTCCAAAAATTGAGTCGTACATCTTCCGGCAATTAAACAGATAAAACAACTGTCCGGCAACAAGAGTATTTACTCCAATTGTTCTGGCTTCCTCAATACTGTATCCATTATCTTTAAGCCAATAGTAGAGCATAAGTGTTATACCCCCAATCAGCAGTGACACAAAACCAACCCTCCACA
Source organism: Balneolaceae bacterium (assembly GCA_007117235.1). Taxonomy (GTDB): domain Bacteria; phylum Bacteroidota; class Rhodothermia; order Balneolales; family Balneolaceae; genus Rhodohalobacter. The sequence goes on along the minus strand of SKGY01000242.1, from coordinate 5,312 downwards.
TAAAGTATCCACCCAGTATTGGAGCATTTGTGTTTCGCGGTGGACGCTTCATAACACCTTTTTCTGCGGGCTCGAATGACAGAGTCAATGCAAGCGTCACTGCAGTAACCATATTTACCCATAAAATCTGAACCGGAGTAATAGGCATGGTAATACCCATTATTACCGCAGCCATAATCACGAATGATTCCGCACCATTTGTTGGGAGAATAAACAGTATAGCTTTGCGAAGATTATCATAGATCGTTCTCCCTTCTTCTACAGCATTGGCGATAGAAGCGAAGTTATCATCAGCCAAAACCATTTCAGATGCATCCTTTGTCACTTCGGTACCCTTAATTCCCATTGCTATACCCACATCTGCTCTTTTTAACGCGGGTGCATCATTTACTCCATCGCCTGTCATAGCGCAGATTTTACCATTTTCCTGCAGAGCTTTCACCAATCTGAGTTTATGCTCGGGACTTGTTCTTGCAAACACATCATACTCAAGAGCTGCTTGTTTGAGCTCTTCATCACTCATCTGTTCCAGCTCCTGACCACTGATTGCTTTGGTTCCGTCACCAATACCCAGCTCTTTGCCAATTGCCCTGGCCGTAACCACATGATCTCCGGTTATCATCTTAACTTCAATTCCGGCTTCTTTACATGTTTCTATCGCCTTGATGGCTTCTGGCCGAGGAGGATCAATCATTCCGATCACACCCAGAAATATCATTCCTGATTCTACATCGTCATGATCAATTCGAGACTTTTCCGGGTCTACTTTTTTAAAGGCTGCGCCAATTAGTCTTCGGCCTTTATTTGCCTGTCTTTCAATTTCCTGATTCCAATAATCCTTTTCGATATCCTTACTGCCATCAGTTGTAAGTTCTTCACCACAAAGCTCCAGTAATCGGTCGGGGGCTCCCTTCAAAAAAAGATATCTATCTCCATCTACATCATTTAACGTAGCCATGTACTTGTGATCTGATTCGAATGGAATCTGATCAACTCGTTCGGGTTTAAAATTAGAGAATCCAGCTTTGTGAGCCAGTGTGATTAAAGCACCTTCGGTCGGGTCGCCATCCACCGACCACTTCTCGTCTTTTTGATTTATTTCTGCATCATTACAGGCTTTTATTGTCTGTATCAATTTTATTGCAACCGGTAACTCTTTGACATTTACGGAATTGTCATCACTCTTTATGCTGCCTTCCGGGCTGTATCCCACGCCATCAACACTATACGTTTGTTGAGATGTTGAGAAAGAAGTTACGGTCATCTCATTTTTTGTAAGCGTCCCTGTTTTATCAGAGCATATAACCGATACTGAACCGAGTGTCTCAACAGATGGCAGTCGTCTGATAATCGCATTTCTACCGGCCATTGCCTGCACACCAACTGCCAGAGTAATGGTCATTATTGCAGGTAGGCCTTCAGGAATTGCGGCAACAGCCAGACTTATCACGGCCATGAATAGTTCATCTAACGAATAGTCTCGAAACAGATACCCGATTGCAAAAAAGAGAGCGGTAACACCCAAAATTATCATGGATAGCACCTTGCCAAACTGATCAATCTGTTTGAGAAGTGGTGTTGTTATCTCCTCAACATCGGTCATCATTTGGTTGATTTTACCCAACTCTGTATTCGCACCTGTTTCAACCACTACACCTCTTGCTCTGCCATAAACAACAGATGTTCCGGAAAAAGCCATACATAATTGATCACCGGGCACAGAGTCTTTGCCAACCGAATCAGTCGTTTTTTCAACTGCAACTGATTCGCCTGTTAATGCCGATTCTTCAATTTTAAAATTTCTAACGGATATAAGACGAATGTCAGCAGGCACCTTATCTCCGGATTCAAGCAATACAATATCACCGGGAACTAGTTCTTCTGCATCAATACTGCTTCGATCACCTCCGCGAACTACTGTAGCATCAAGCGAAAGCATTTTTCTAATACTGTCTATTGCCTTCTCGGCTTTACCCTCTTGAATAAACCCAATGATAGCATTTGCGAGAATGACTGCCACAATTACCCATGTATCAATCCAGTGATCGAGCAGAGCGGTAATAACAGCTGCAACTATCAACACATAGATCAGCACATTATGAAACTGTATCAAAAACCTCATCAGTGCCGAACGCGACTTACCCTCAGGAAGCTTATTTGGCCCTGATTCTTTTAATCGCTTTGATGCTTCATCAACAGATATTCCTTCCTTACTTGATGATAATTCACTTAAAACTTCATCTGCGGATTTGCTGTACCACGAATTTTTTTTCTCCATTAACCCTTTTTCACTGTTAGCCATCTATACGTTCACTTAAATGAATGGTTAAAGTGGAAATATAATTTGTTCTGCTAATTACGTATCCATTTAACACTGATGATTTATTATTCATACATTTCATCAACTTAACTAAATCAATTTCACCATCATGAATGTAAGAACTTTCCTCTTTATACTTTTAACTGCGGCATTTTTTCAAGCCTGTGCGTCCGCTGATGAAGGACCACTAACAGATTACCCCAACTCTCACCTTTTAATGAGTGCCTCTCAATTAAATGAAATTATAAGCAGTGATGGCGATATTCTTCTAATTGATGCACGTGCCGAAACTCCGGACTCTCTCATTCCGGGTGCTGTTCATTTCGCAGCTGTTTCCGAACTGATAGATCGTGATCACCCTGTAGATTTTTATCTTATCGGGCCTGAGGTATTTCAGGAGAAAATGAGGGCAATTGGCCTCAATGCTGATGATAAAGTAGTCATATATGATGATGGTAACTCACTTGCATCAGCCCGTCTGTTTTACGCACTCGATTACTACGGTTTTTCAAATGCTTCTGTTTTGAACGGAGGATTTCAGGCATGGCTGGCGGAAGGATTTGATATTTCAACCACGCCTTACCAGCCGGAGCAGGGTACTTTTGCATTCAATGTAAATGAGTCAAAATCGTGTGATATAACCTATATCATGGAGGCATCTTCAGATCCCAATAAGGTCATCTTTGATGCGAGGTCAGCCGGAGAATTTTCCGGAGAAGATGAACGTGCTGAACGCTCCGGGCATATACCTAACGCCGTGAACATTGAATGGAGCAGCGTTTTAGAGCCCGAAGGAGTTCCATATTTTTTAGCTCCGCAAGATATTCAGGATATGTTTACATTTGCCGGAATTACACCCGATAAAGAAGTTATCTCTCACTGCCATACGAATGTAAGAGGCTCACACGCTTACTTCTCGCTGCGACTAATGGGCTATGATTCTGTTCGCACTTACGAAGGGTCATGGGCGGAGTATGGCAATGCACCTAATGCAATTGTTCAATAATTTATAAGCTTTGAAAACTATCATCTCTAGATCAATTTGGTTGTTCATCCTGTGCATTACATTTGGCTATAGTACACTATTTGCCCAGTCTGATTATTATGAAAAATCAAACATGGCTGCTTTTGGTTTAACCTATGATTGGTATGATGCTGATATTGAACCATGGCAAAAAGCTTTTGTAGAGTACAGACGATTTACCGGTAGCGGACCAATCATAGCCAGAATAAATATTGGTCACCGTTTTGACATCACCGATTATCAAGGTGAGATAGATTTTTGGCCGGTTATAAGTGAAAATTGGTACGGATATATGAATGTAGGAATATCCGGTGGTGATCTGTTTCCAGAGTTCAGGGGAGGAGCTGAACTCTATCGAGCACTGCCTAAAGGATTTGAAGCATCCTTGGGATTCCGCTATCTAAAATTTACTCAGGACGATGTATTAATCTTTACAGGATCTGTAAGTAAGTATTTGGGGAGATGGTTACTCATAGGCCGACCCTATTTCACTCCGCAAGATTCTGGCGTTTCTACATCATTAACATTTAACGCAAGAAGATACTTTGCCAATCCTGATTCTTTTTTCTCACTTATTGGAGGATATGGGTTTTCACCTGACGAACGGCGCTTAATTGACGGTCAGCTTGACAATAGGTTTCTAAAATCACGTTTCTTAGGGTTGATTGGAAATTATCTTTTGAAAGATACTATTGAGCTTTTTGGCGAAGTAAAAGCAACCGACCAGGAGTTTACTTTTTCGGCAGACTTCATACGTATATATACATTTGAATTTGGCGCCAGATATCGATTTTAATGTTACTGAATACTATTGAACAACAGTGTGAAACGTTTTTAAAGTCATTGCGACAAGCAGATTCTGCCCACGATTTAGCTCACATAAAACGAGTAGTTGCAAACGCAAAAACACTTCTAAAAAATGAGCCTGCAGATCAGGAAGTCGTCATCTCGGCCGCCTGGCTTCATGATTGTGTAGTTCTTCCCAAAAATCACCCTGAACGAAAAAGTGCTTCAAAATTGGCTGCTGATAAAGCAGTCACCTTTCTTAAGTCAACAGAGTTTCCGAAATCTAAACTTGATCAGGTTCATCACGCAATTTTAGCCCACAGCTACTCTGCCGATATAGAACCTGAAAGTTTGGAAGCAAAAATTGTTCAAGATGCAGACCGAATCGATGCTTTAGGAGCTATTGGCATAGCGCGCAGTTTTGTAGTTGGTGGGCAATTAAATCGGGCACTTTATAATTCTGATGATCCATTTTGCGAATCTCGAGATCCAGATGATTTGGCGTGGACTATAGATCATTTCTATACTAAACTTTTTAAGTTGCCGGGTTTAATGAATACAAAGGCAGGAAAAGAATTGGCAACTTCCAGGGTTGCTTATATGAAGGGGTTTCTGAGTCAATTGCGAAGTGAAATCATTAAACAGTAACTCATGTATAGATTTTTTGAAGCTTCTTTAACTATCTAAGCTGACTTAAGTTCTACAGTGAATGTTGTTCCTTCATTGTGCTTGGTTTGGAATGATATATTTCCCCCCTGCTTTTCAGTAAACTCTTTACAGATCGACAATCCAAGACCGGTGCCGCTTTCACCAAGAGTGCCCTTGCTTGTTTTACTGAATGGTTCAAAAATACTTCCCTGTTTATCATTCGGTATACCAATACCGTGATCAGTAACATTCAACAATATTTTCTCACCTTTGATCTCCGAATCAATCTTTATTGTGCCGCCATTACTTTCATATTTAATGGCATTAGAAATTAAGTTTCTTAAGATTACTTGCATCAGATTTTTATCTGCTAATGCAGTTAATCCATCGGGTAGATTTAGTTCAATTGATATCTCTTTTTTTTCTGCGCTTGTCTTCAATTCATCCGCGATCTGTTTAGATATCTCTTTCAGGTCAATCGGCTCTAAATTTACATTTATTCCATTCTTCTGGTTTTGCGCCCACTGCAAATAG
>SKGY01000134.1 GCA_007117235.1 Balneolaceae bacterium | reverse complement strand
GTGACTATTACAAAACTTCTTACATATACCACTGCACTAATTATAATTGTGGCATTACTGTCGGCATGTTCTGCCAGCCGTACCACTCTCTCGCTTGAAGATCTTCAACCATCCTCAATAACTGCTGATGAACTTGCTGATATCACACCTGATTATTCTTCCACCCTTGAAACCATTAACGGTAGCGGCAGAGCAATAATAAGCGAACCCGGGAATAATGAGCGGGTAACGCTTCGGTTTCAGTCAGGACGAGCTGCCAGTTTGATTACTGTTAGAAACGCTTTAGGCATCGAAGGAGGACAAATTTTAGTGGACAGCGACTCTCTTCTTATCTACAACAAAATTGATAACTATGCTGAAAAGGTCTCCATTTTTCAAAGTAACCTGACCAGTATTGGCTCATTGGCATCATTGAACATGCTCGATATGTTCAGCTACTCACTTGATCCCGATAATATCAGCCAGATTTTTGAAGATGAGGACCGATATGTTGCCCTGATGTATGATCAATCACAAGTAACCATATCAAAAAATAGCGGCATGGTTAGTATGGTGACCCACTCAGGTTCAAGGGCTGCATATAGTCAAATTGAGTATGAGGGATATGCAGAAATTGACTCCTTTTTTCTACCGAGAAAAATTACCATTTTTAGTAACGACGGCAGGTCTCGGGCCACATTTTTAGTTCAGCAGTTACAAGTGAACCGGCCACTTGGTGACCTCACAATAGAACTACCTGAAAACACCCCTATTCGACGGTTATGACGATCCGATCTATAATCATCCTTATCGGAATTTTATTCTTCGCTGTGGACATTACCCATGCTCAGGAAAATTATGAGCAGCGTAGGAATCAGGTTGTTGAGCGTCAAAATGAAACCCGATCTCAAATAGAGCGCTTAAGAGAACAGATCAGCTCATACAATGAGCGCTTGGGCGTTACCTCAGAACAATATGATCAAATGTATCAGCAGTTTCGTGAGATGGAACGTGTAATTACACTTCAACAAGAACAAGTGCGGCAAATGAATCGTGAACAGCAGCAAATCACGGAAGAGATTCAGCTCGTTGAAGAGAACTTAAAGGCTCAGGAAGAGAAGTTGAAAAGACTTATTGATGAGTATAAACAAACTCTGATTTTCCTCTACAAAAATGGGCGCTCTACAGAGTTGGCTCTGCTCTTGAGTTCCGAGTCGCTAAACCAACTGTTAATCAGGTCTTACTATTTAGGGAAATTTGATGAATACCAGCAAGAGCAGGTTCGACAGATTGAACTTGTACAACAAGATCTTGAGCAGTCAAAAATAGATTTACAGGTAACCCAAACTCGAAATGAAGAAGCATTAGCCAGTATTCGCGAAGAGACCGAAAGTTTAAGGCAAAGGCGTGCTATGCAAAACCGGAATATCGAAGTGCTTCGGCAAGATCGCGACAACTTACAAGAGCAGATCGCCGAACGAGAGAAACAGCTCACCGAGTTGAGCGAAACTTTAGATAATCTTATTGCTGAAGAGGCGACCATTCGACGTGAGGAAGCCGCAGGTATTCGGACGGTAAGAGCAGAAGGGTTACCAAGTGATGAAGAACTTGTAGCCATTGCAACAGCATTCAGAGAGAGTAAAGGCCAGCTTCCATGGCCAATCGAAAATGGAACCGTTACTCAACGATTTGGAGTTAGAGTACATCCTGTATCCAGGACACAAACTAACAACCCCGGAATCGAAATTAACGCTCCCGCACGATCAACCGTAAAAGTGGTCAAGAACGGTTACGTGATGGGTACACAAAATATCCCGCCTTACGGCGACTCCGTTCTCGTGCATCACGGTGGCTACTACACCGTGTATGGAAATATGAGTGAGATCTACGTCAGAAGAAATCAAACGTTAAGATCAGGTGATGTAATCGGCCTATCCGGAGATCAAGACTCCCTGATGGGCGAAGTACTCTTTTTTGTTGTTAGGGAAGGAACCCAATTTGTAAACCCTGAAGAGTGGCTACAGCGAGCTGTCCCATAGTCTTGAGTCTTGAGTCTTGAGTCTTGAGTCTTGAGTGCAAGTTAAATTACTCTGCCATGCAACCACCAAATAAATTAACTGAGAGATTAAAATTTTCTTTAATTGATATTCATTGGATTAATAATTCATATTCTCAGGACTCAAGACTCAAGACTCATATCTCACGACTATAACTTATTCCAAAACCACTTCCGTAGCCTCTTTTACGTATCTGTTAATCCACTCTGACTGCTCCCAAAGCATATGCAGAACAGATTCTCGGGCACGATAACCGTGGCTCTCTTCAGGAAGCATAACCAATCGGGTTGTACCGCCAAGGCCGCTAACCGCAGCATACATCCGCTCACTCTGCATCGGGAAAGTCCCCGAGTTGTTATCTTCGGCACCATGAATAAACAGAATTGGATCTTTAATTCCACCGGCATGCATAAATGGCGACATGCTCAGATAGATATGTGACGCATCCCAGTAATTACGCGGTTCAGCCTGAAAACCGAACGGAGTGAGTGTTCTGTTGTATGCCCCACTTCGCGCAATACCTGCTCTGAAAATTCGAGAATGAGCCAGTAAGTTTGCGGTCATAAATGCACCGTAACTGTGACCGCCAATAGCAGCCCGATTTCTGTCACCAACTCCTCGTCGTTCCAATTCATCGAGTACTGCTTCAGAACTTGTGATGAGTTGCTCAACAAATGTGTCATTTGGATTGGCATCACCTTCACCCACAATAGGCATGGTGGCATTTTCTACCACAGCAAAACCTTGTGTTAGTGCAAAATGTGGCCCCCAGTGACTCATTCCTGCAAAACGGTAGGGTGAATCGGCTACCTGCCCCGCAGCATCGGCGCTTCTGAATTCACGCGGATATGCCCATACCAGTACCGGTAATTTTTCACCTGAATCCTTGTCATATCCCGGAGGTAGGTAAAGAGTTGCAGATAGCTGCACACCGTCAGCGCGTTCATATTGGATGAACTCCTTATAAACATCTTTCAACTGTGGCGTTGGGTGCTCAAAATGTGTAAGCTGATCAAGATCTCCGGTTTCAATATTTCTTATAAAGAAATTGGGTTGCACGTCAACAGCTTCGCGCCGGGTAATCACGCGAGTACCGTCCTCATCAAGCAGAGTAATAATTCGCTCGTAATATGGGCTTTCTGATCTCCACAGTTCTGTCGTCTCTTTTGTTTCAAGATTGAACTTTGACAAGAACGGGCGGTTACCTTCAGGTGTGGCCCCGATGCCACTCATTAAGACACTGCTGCCACCATCAGTTGTATTCAGCACCCACGTGCCAAATGCCGATCTGCGATACTCAGGAGATCCCGGATCGGCATATCGATCTTCGGTTGAGAGATCAAATACTAGTTCCGGCTCCATGTTTGGCTGATCAGGATATATTTTCCACGTTCTTCTGTGGCGATCAGCTCTCCAAAATTCAGAAACCAGCGCAAATCCTTCATCACTCCACTGAAGACCGGCGTATCTGTATTCTACATCAATGTGAGTTGTTGGCTCACCTGTAAATGGTGCCGACAGTGTATACAGTCGATCACGTTTCGGAACATCTACTGACGGATCACCACCATCCAGAGCTTCAACCCAACTGATTGTAGCAGGGGCATCATTTCTCCAGCTAACCGAACGCGGTCCTTCTGTTGTTGATGAAAACGCAATTGGCACATTATCAGCCAGCGGCAGTTCAGCAAATTGGTGAACCACATCTCCGTCCCGACTCCACACTTGTATATTTTGTGGAAAACGCGAGGCAGGGACTCTGTATGAATACGGGCGTTTCGTCAAATTTACCATGATATAATTTCCGTCCGGAGAGAGGCTTACGGAACGATATATAGCAGGATCATTGATCATTTTTTTATCACCATTCAGAGACACCTCAACAAGCTGAGATGTAAAATAGTAGTCGAAAAGTGCTTCGTCATGGCTGTCTTGCAACAGATCCTGATATGTTCTTGCCGGACGCGATTCACCAAGATTTTCTTCAATAACCGGCCCGGTTGGAATCAGAGTTTTCTGAGGAGCATCACCTCTATTTTCAGGTACCATTTTAACAATCAGAGCGTCGCCATCGCGGCTCCAGTTGTATGGAGATCCAAAATATGTATTATTGACTCTTCCGCTTGTCAGCACCTTAGCCGATGCAGTTGAAACGTCTGCAACCCACAATTCAAGGCTATTGGGTCGGTTTAACAGAAACACAAACTTATCACCATTAGGTGACCAGCTCACATTCGTGATAACCGGGTTTTCAGGTATACCACTCACTACCCTGTCATCGCCGGATTCCATATCACGAAGTGTGAAACCGGTAACATACCCGGATCGGCTCGGGCCGTTAGTGTTCGGATTAATTCTTATACCCGCCAACCGCAATTCTGGATGAGCTAATTCTGCAATGGATGGTAGAGTTGGCACATCCTGAAGCAGCAATGTCTTTTGATCAGGAGAGAAACTTACAGATGGGCTTCTTGCTCCATCAACTAAATCAACAAGTTCCTGAGATGGAGTCATATAAGTATCCTGCGCCAGAGATTCTGAAATCACAAATGGCAAAAAGGATATCAATAATATTAGTGATCGTAACATGTTAAATGTCCATTTAATTAATAGTTATAGTATTGAATTAACCGACTTCAACAGTCAGGCACAAGTAAATGATGGTAAAATGAAATATGAGCTCAAAAGTTTGTCTCCAGAATATCATAAAAACGTATTGTGTTTGTTGCAGTTTTTAAAGAATGCGTGTATACTTTTCTACTGCTTAATTAGTAATATAAATGTTCTAATGAAATCAATTCTCCAAATAACTTTTATTGTTCCATTTTTATTGATCAGCTGCGCAAGCGAAGATTCGGCGACTGATCTAATCGATTATTCTGATCTCCCTGAAATACCTTACCATTTAGACTTGGAAGCCGGCGAAAGTGAAAACTACTTTCCTGCCCGGCTCAATGAACTGTTTGTCTCTTCAGGCGGCTCCATCATTGTATCTGATCACGGAAGTACTACCCTTGAACAATTTTCACCTAATGGCAAGCATCTTAAAACGATTGCTTCCCAAGGCGGAGGGCCCGGAGAACTTCCTTCATTTTTCTTTTTGGCTGATGTGGGTAATGATCATTTAATGGTTGAACACCAGGGAACCCGGCGGGATTTTTTTCAACCAAACGAAAATGGAATTTACAGCTATCAGAGTACTATTACATCAGATGAGGGAAGTATGGTTGGAAGCACAACATTGGGGTTAAGAACTGACAATCAGCTCTATGCTTCACCAAGAAATGTGATTAGAAACCCTCAGGAATTGATGGTAAATCCACCTGATTACAGAACCCAAAAAGTTATTATAATAGATACGGAAAGTAACATGCTCCGGGATTCACTGGTTACTCTAAGAACTCCTTATCCCCATTTAACAGAGTCCGGTGGCGGCTTTAGGATAGACTTAGTTCCTTATCGCAATATTGATCGATTTATTCCCATGGAAAATGGTGAATACCTGGTTGCACGGCCTGAACAATCAACCCTTTCCTTTTTTGATTTTGACCATAATCTGAAGAATCAATTAGATCTGAACATTGCCCCCAGGCCGGTTGAACGTTCAGATTTAGACTACGCTTTCCGGAATACCCGAACAGACGTACGGCGTGGAATTGAAACAAGAGTTCATTCTCACAAACCTCCCTTTTTAGATATTTTTGTATCAGAAGAACACCTTTGGCTGCATACCGATAACGGAGAAGACGGAAAAGAGTTTGTTGTATTTGAAATGGACGGAAATCCGTTAGGAAGATTTCTTTTATCAGAATTTGATGATGTAAAGAAGATAATCGGAACCAAAATCTACTCAATCCATAAAGATCCGGACATGGGAGATTCTGTAAGAGTATACGAGGTGAGTCTTGAGTCTTGAGTCTTGCTATTTAATTGAATTGAGTATTGCAAACTAATTAATGACCACCCTGACCTACAAATGCTGGATCAAAGTCTCATGTCTCATTTCTCTTGTCTAATATCTCATGCCTCACATCTCATTTCAAATTCACAAACTGTAGGGGTATACCGAAGCTTTTACCTTTTAAATGGCGGATAACTTCCTGCAGCTCATCAATTTTTTTGCCGGTTACGCGAACCTGTTCATCCTGAATAGCGGGTTGAACCTTTAGCTTCAGGTTTTTAATCTCCTTCACAATCTTTTTGGCCGTTTCACGGTCGATGCCCTCCTTGATGGTTGCGCTCATCTTTACATGTCCCTGACTACTCCCCTCTTTATCGCCAAATTCAAGTGCTTTAGGCTCAAGACCTCGTTTGATGAAATGTTTGATTACCATATCCTTCACCGCTTCCAGTTTCATACTTTCAGCAGCAACCATCGATATGCGGTTCTCCTTTTTATGAAATTCTATCTCAGTATGAAGTCCGCGAAAATCGTAACGGGTGGCGACCTCCTTTAAAGCGTTGTTCACAGCATTATCTACTTCCTGAGCGTCTATCTCATTTACAATATCGAATGATGGCATAACTTATTAATTAGATTTGTGGTGACCCATAAAGTTACAAAAGATGCGATTTGATTGCCCGTTGATTTGTAATTATTCAGAAAAGCATAAAAAAAGCCCATCGAAAAATCGATGAGCTTCTTACTTGTCGGGACGATTACGCTTAGAGCGTTACGACCCAGTTGATTCTGATTTAATCATATACGCATAAACGACTTAATATATCGACGTAACTTATTGGTATAAATAAAAAAGGAGCGTTTATTAAACGCTCCTTTTTTTCGTCGGGACGACAAGATTTGAACGTCCTCATAAATACTCAATTTAGACGTAAAAATTCCTCTTAAAATTAATTTATCTCTATTTTTGGGGAGTATTACTCCCCACATTAAAACAATCATTTCCCGTTCTTTACAACTTTTTTACAATTTTTCATACCGTTTCCCTCCACTCCCTCATACTTATAAGAAAGAACATTGGTGAGGGGATCAAATGACGACCACCCCTTTACCCTTGTT
>SKGY01000244.1 GCA_007117235.1 Balneolaceae bacterium | reverse complement strand
TCTTTAATTGAACCATATAGGTTTTCAAAATTGGGTGGATAATTTGTTTCCAAAGATTTTTTGAGTTGTTTTCCTACCCACTTGGATATAGAAAGTTGTTCTCCTTTTGCAGCGTTCTCCACCTGTTGCAGGGTCTCTTTGTCAATATAAAGTGAAATTTGTGGCATGGTTTTGATTCTATTTCTTCAGGAGTCAACGTCTCACATACGTTACAAGTATATTGACAAGTATAAATAAATCATAAAATGGTTCCAAGATTTTTCAGATTTCAAAAATACCCAGAAAGGTCTTGTAACGGAATTAATTCGGTTATGGGCATCTATTCAATATCGTCGGTTCCTAACTCCTTACATCCACAAAACTCTTTTGGAAAGGGGCACCTAGAAGTTTCGTAATCACAAAACTCAAAGTAATTCATCCCTTCACCGGTATAAACGACTTCATCCTCCCATTTTTCTCGCAGCAGACGATATTTAATAGTTGCGGGCAATCCTATCGGGAAATCAGCATAAAAGCAGTAAGCTTGAAGCAGCCGCTTTAATTCATCATAAAGAAAAGTGATTTGGGTAGCGTTAAGTTTCTCAGGCGCGGGAAGGGCTTCGGCTGGAATACGAGTAATAAACGAGATTTTTTTGGCTTTGCCATGCAGGAACCTTTCCACATCGGCAAAAGCTTTTAACTCATCAGGCAGGGCCTCTTCATCGAATTCCGATATTAAGTTGGGGTCTGGCAGGTTTTGTGCCGACTCTCTCATTTGCTCGACAAGCTGTAAAATATAGTGATCCATCTCTTTTTCTTTTTTATCCCTGTATGCACTACTATCAGAAATAATGCATTTACTTTCAGGAATCAAAATCTAAGTGAAGGGTGTCAGGTTATGTCGATTTATTTTTTAAAACCAATTTGTAGAAGATTACTTCTTCCCCTTTTCATCAATTAATCTTACAGCATCACCCATCGAAAACTTCTCAGGGTCTGTACCTTTTGGCAGTGAGATGTTTTTCTTACCGTATTTGATGTACGGACCATATCTGCCATCCATAACCTTAATGGGCTGATCTGTTTCGGGATGCTTTCCAAGATCCTGAATTGCCGAACTGCTTCCTCGGCCTTTGCCCTTCTCTTTAAACAGCGCAATGGCCCTGTCAAGATCTACGGTTAACACATTATCATCTTTTTTGAGGGATTTGAATTTGCCATCATGCAATACAAATGGACCATACCTCCCAACACCAGCTTTCACAACTTTACCATCATCAGGATGCTCACCTAAAGTTCTTGGTAATTCTAGCAGCTTAAGGGCAGTTTCAAAATCAAGTGTTTCCGGGGTCATGCCTTTGAGCAGTGAAACCCGTTTTGGTTTCTTGTTCTCCTCGGTCACCTCTCCAAGTTGCACATAAGGACCAAATCTGCCACTCAAAACGTAAACAGGTTCATCTTTTTCGGGATGGTTGCCCAGGGATTTCGGCCCCTCTTTTTCGGCAACAAGCAGTTTTTTTATTTTTTCTGTGGTTAGTTCACCGGGGTGAAGGTCAACAGGAAGGGAGGTTGAGATATCTTCACCTTCTGATTGAGTTTTCACATAGGGCCCAAACTTTCCTACCAGCACTTCAATACCATCCAAATCCAGCGGAAGATTTAACACTCTTGCTTTCTGTGGATCAATTTTATCCTCTTGCTGATCAACCTGTGCTCTAAGTCCTTTATCGCCTTTATAATAGTCGTCGAGATATTTTACGGGATCATATTTACCCTTGGCTATCTCATCTAATTTATCTTCAAGTGATGAAGTGAACTCACTGTCAACCAGATGTGGAAAATGGTTTTCCAAAAGCTCTGTAACCGCAAAAGCCGTGTAGGATGGAATCAGAGTCTTACCATCACTGCTGGCATATCCACGATCTTGTATTGTACTGATAATTGATGCATAGGTACTCGGCCTGCCCACTCCTCTTTTTTCGAGCTCTTTAACAAGACTAGCCTCAGTAAATCGAGCAGGCGGTTTTGTTTCGTGAGAAATAGACTCCAGATCATGGAGATCAACGCTTTCTCCAACTTCCATTTCCGGTAGAAAGATTTCCTGATTTTCAATTGCTGCATCCGGGTCATCACTTCCCTCAACATATGCTCTGAAAAATCCGGGAAAGAGAATCTTTTTACCACTTGTTTTAAAATCTGCTTCTGTGCCATCTTTTTTAGCTGTGATGGTAACATTGGTGAACTCAAGCTCTGCCTCCGCCATCTGTGTGGCAATGGTACGTTTCCATATTAAATCGTAAAGCTTAAACTCTCTGCCGCTCAAACCTGCTTTTTCAGGATGAACAAACGATGAACCTGATGGACGAATCGCCTCGTGAGCTTCTTGGGCTCCTTTATTTTTTCCGAAATTTCGAACTCTTTCGAATAGGTACTCCTTGCCGTACTGTTTTTCCACTTCATCGCGGGCAGCGCTAATTGCCTGACCTGACAAGTTTGCGGAATCGGTTCTCATATAAGTAATGAGACCATTTTCATACAGTTTTTGAGCTATACTCATTGTATCCCGCGCGGAGAAACCAAATTTTCTGTTTGCTTCCTGTTGAAGCGTAGATGTAATAAAAGCTGCAGATGGATTGCGTTTCTGAGTTTTAACATCAACCGCTGAAACAGCCCAGTCGGCTTTATTCAAAAGGTCACGCAACTCATTGGAGGCTTTCTCATCAAGAAGGACAACACTATCCGGTTTCTTTAGCTTACCGGTGTTTTCATCAAAGTCTTTACCGCTGGCAAGTCGCTTTCCATCCAAATGAGACAGATCAGCTGAAAAAGCACGTTTCTTGTCCTCTTTTTTAGAGATTGAGGCTTTTAGATCGAAGTAAGTACCACTTCTGAATTTCATTCGCTCTCGCTCCCGTTCAACCAGGAATTGTACAGCTACAGACTGCACTCGTCCGGCCGATAAACCAGGTGAGATTTTTTTCCAAAGAAGCGGAGATATGGTATACCCTGCAAGTCGATCCAAAATTCGACGGGTCTCCTGTGCATGAACCAGATTCATATCAATATCGCGGAAGTTGTTGAGAGCGTTTTTAATCGCCTCTTCAGTAATCTCGCGAAATGCCATCCGTTTAACAGGTACTGTGGGTTTCAATAGCTCAACAAGGTGCCATGATATGGCTTCACCTTCTCTATCCTCATCTGTGGCGAGTATCAATTCGTCAGAATCTTTTAGTAAATCTTTCAGCTTCTTAACGATTTTCTTTTTACTTGCGGGTACCACATATAGTGGGTCATACCTGTCATCAACATTGATGCCGAGATTTGACCAGGACTCTTTTTTAAACTTGGCGGGAATTTCTTTAGCAGAAGATGGCAAATCTCTGATGTGCCCCATTGAAGAGTCTACCGTATAGCCCTTTGGCAGATATTTTTTTATCGTTTTTGTTTTTGTGGGTGACTCTACAATAACTAAAGATTTCATGTATAAATTTTTGATATGGATTAATTCAACCTATTCAGGAAGAAGAATGTATCACAGATTTTCAATTCGCTCTTTCAACTCGTCAGCGTGAGCTTTCGTATTTACTTTTTCAATGATATCAAGAACGGTTCCGTCCTTATCAATAATGAAGGCTGAGCGCGACGGAGCCTCAAATGTTTTGCCATACATCTTTTTTTCGACTACAGAATCAGTTGCCTCTGCAAATTTGAAATCAGGGTCTGATGCAAGTACATAATTGATGCCAAGTTTTTCTGCGTAGTTTTTATGTGAACCGCAGGTGTCTTTGCTTAATGCGACTAAATTATATCCTTTCTTATCAAACCAGTCTGCATGCTCAGCCAAACTGCGATTCTGTTTATCACAGCCTCCTGTATTATTTCTCATGTAAACGGAAACGATAGTTGGGCGATCTAGCAATTCTTTAAAGCTAACGCTCTTCTCATCACCGTTTATTACAATGTCGAGTTTAAAATCTGTATCTATTTTGTGTCTTTTTTCAATCATAATGTTTTTCTGTCTTTTCGGTTTCGGTTTTCTAACCAGAAATAACGGACAGTTCGTTCTGCCAAAATCGAATTAGAGGCAGACTTTTAGTATACACATTAAATGATTGTTGGAGCAAATCCTTTTGTGCACAAACAGATTAGTCGTTTCAATTTTGGAGAGAGTCTACTCTAAAAAGACCAGGTTAGATTTGATTGTGTATACCAGATATTAATTCAAGAGCTATATTTTTTTTGAAGTGCACGGGCAACATTGTCCGGAACAAAACTACTGAGATCACCTCCCCAAGCTGCGATTTCTTTTACAATTGTAGCAGATATAAATGTAAGTTGTTCGTCCGGCATCATAAATACCGTGTCAACATCGGGAGCGAGCCGCCTGTTTGTAAGAGCCATTCTGAATTCATACTCAAAATCAGAAATTTGACGAACACCTCTTAAAAGTACATTTACATTTTTCTTCTTGGCAAAATTGACGAGCAATCCTGTAAACAGTTCAATTTCAATGCGGTCAGCCCATTTGAAATCTTTAATTGCCTCTTTAATTAAGCTGATTCTCTCATCGCCCGAGAACACGGCGTTCTTGCTGTTATTGACCGCAATCGTGACGATAATCTTATCATACATTCGTGAAGCGCGTTGAAGAATATCAAGATGACCGTTCGTAAACGGATCAAATGAACCGGGATAAAGGGCAATGCGCTCCATAAGCTTTGATTAGTTAGTTTGGATGTGATTTAAACTATAACAGAAAAGAAATAAATCAAAGGGAAAGAGGATTGATAGCCGGATTATCAAAAATCGGAAGGGTCTGATTTAAATATTGATGCAATGGTTCTTCCGTATGATTTCGTGTACACGCACTTTTCATGATTTGAAAAATTGTGTCGTTTATCATGCTCTAGTATAAACCACCCGTCAGGGGCAAGCCATTCATCGGCTAATATCTGATCAGTCATTTCAGGGATCATGTAATAGTCATAAGGAGGATCTGCAAAAATGAAATCAAACTGACCGAATGATTTTTTCTCCATGAAAAGATCAATGTCTAAAGCAATTCCCTGGATTTTATCAGCTATGCCAAAACCCTCGGCTATCTTTTCAATGTGTTTGATGTGATCGATCTCGCGGTCAACAAACAGACAGGATGATGAACCCCGTGAAATTGCTTCAAAGCCAAGGTTGCCACTTCCGGCAAATAGGTCAAGAACCCGAGTGTTGTCGAAATATCGTCTGGCATCGATTACAGAAAAGATTCCTTCTTTAGCGCGGTCTGATGTCGGCCTCAGCAATCCGGTTTTTGGAACCGGTATTGCGCGTCCCTTAAGTATTCCGGTAATAATTCTCATGCCGGCTGGTTTACTTTGTCATCAAGATTCAGACTCATCATAATAGCAGGGAAAACACTTTCAAGTGGAAAACCATACGTTTTTTCATCTGCATCAACCTGCATCAGATCAAGAGAGCTCATTATTTGAATCTCTCCTGAATCATCCCAGTATGGGGTAAGCGCTTCAGCGACAACACGGCTGTAGTGCCCATAAACATGAATTTCATCGTGGATGCCCTGCATCCAGCTTAATTTATTTGAGTAGAGGGTCCATAGGTAAGGAAGGTCTGCGGGTGTGTCATATTTCAGAAATGTGCATCCCCGAAGTTTACCTAGTATAAAAGATGAGGCCGAAATATAATTTTTCATGCAATGAATCATCAGAAATGATCCGTTTGCCTGACTATGATTCTGCCAGTCGGTGCCAATTTCAAATTCAGAGACATACTCTGAGTGTGGGAAATTTCCCAGAAGTTGATTGAAACCCTGCATCGACTCACTGTTTCTGAGTAGCAGCATTTTATAGTCGATGTTGCTTGTAGAGTGCCAGATTGTTTCAACATCACTGCGACTCTGTCCATGCATCAAAAGAGAGATATGTGCCTCGCGCTCAGCCGAGTCTTCATAAACAGATCGGGGTACAATTGTCCAGCATTCATCAATTGCTGGGGATAATATTTTAACAGAACCGCACTGAAAGGTGTCTTTAAGATTTTCGAGTGCAGTTTTTAAGGCAGGGAAACCGGAAGGTGAACCTGTATTGATGGCGTGCTGCACATCAAAACTGAAGTCTATGCTTCCAATATGCTTAAGGTGATTTCCATCGTCCGGGCTGTTTACCGAGTAATAAAGATGATTTCCGGCATAACAGATGCCCAGACAAGGCAAGTCACTCTGCATATTTAATTCCAGTTTGGAGCGTTGAGTAATGTGGTTCTTTGGAGGTCTCCAATACGATCGTCAGATCCGGGATTAGTTAACAGATATAATCTTGGTCTGATTGTATCATTCAATGTGTATTCAAATTTGTTGAATGGTGCTCGCGGAGAGTAAACTAACGAGTCCGGACTGAATCTTGATGGCGGGCGGAATGCAAACAAAGAGTCAGCCTGCTGCACCATGCGTTCATTTGTTTTTAAAAACTGTACCAAACTATCAAGGCCGCCATCTGTTGGTGGGTAGTTGCCATTTTCGTTTCGATATTGAATAAGAACATCGCGAACCAAGCTCATTCGATGCCTTTCGCGTTCTACCATCTCTTGTTCTATAAGTACTTCTTGATATGGATCAACGATAGACCGGTATAGGAAATAGGAAAGGCCAATAATCAAAACGCCTAAAACTATAGTTAAAATGTTATTACGCGTGCTTAAATCCATGAGAGAAAATATGTTGGTTAACGATATGATAAGTAAAAGAGAGACTGAAAATAATTGCAGGCAATTTGATATGCAACTTTCTAATGGCATTGATTGCTAATATTAACATTTATCATCTAAATGTTAATAAAGTTAGTTGGGAAATGAGTGGATAATGCACTTTTTACGTCACGCTGAATTTAGTTCAGCATCTCCTAACCTGATCAAAGATGGGAGACCCTGAACCGATTTCAGGGTTACTAGCTAATAAATACAGCCCAAATTACCGTTTTGTCAAAAGCAGTAACCTTTCAGTAAAATGTGTTTGAAGCCCCCTCACCTTAAATTTTTGAAAAGATTCGATCTTCAACTCATTCTCTTCCAAAGTCTGTATATCAAAATCATTTCCGTACAATTCTTCAATTTCCCGATCAGATACGCTAAATGGCGGCCCCGTCATTTCCGACTGATCATAAACAAAGTGATGAAGTAAAATCCGTGTTTTCTCGGCTGAGATTGCTACGATTTTTTCCGCATACCGTTTTCGCATAGCAGGAGGAAGCGCAACGAGCGAGGCTTTATCATAAATTAAATCAAAAGGCG
>SKGY01000202.1 GCA_007117235.1 Balneolaceae bacterium | reverse complement strand
AATTCGCCTGTCTTTTGAATGCTTTTGCATGATAATCCACACTCCTCTTTTAGTTCTCTAAGAGCAGTTTTTTCTGGAGATTCGCCCGGATCTAATTTTCCGGCAGGCACTTCTAAAAAAAGCTCACGAGGTGGAAATCGATACTGATGTACCAGCATAATTGTGCCGTCATCAAAAACAGGAACAATTGCACTGGCCCCGGGATGTCTGATCCAGTCACGGGTTGATGTGTTCCCGTCAGGAAGTCTAACTTTGTCTACGTTTACATTCAGCAAGTTTCCGTTAAAAACATTCTCAGTTGAAATGGACACCTCTTCTAACTTAGATATTTTGGAGTTTAGCGGCATGGAATCTTTATCTTCCATTTGTATATAAATTAAGTCGTTAAAAATGTATTTTGGGTCGTTATTTCGAATATGAAATCTGCCAATGAGAGAAGCATCAAACATAGATGGTAAAAAGGTATTAGTTAGAGATGACATTTACACATGGTCAAATTTCATCTCATTTACCAGGGTATTGGTAGTTATTCCAATAATCTGGTTACACGTGGAAAATGACTATCAAGTAAATAGCTGGATATGGGGTCTCATCATTTATGGTGCAATCTCTGACTATCTGGATGGACTGGTAGCCCGATGGAGGAATGAAATATCTGAATTAGGTAAAGTACTTGACCCTATTGCAGATAAAGTGATGGCATTTTTTCTATTTCTCTATACAGTTGTACTTGGCTGGATTCCCCTTTGGTATTTTGCACTAGGCGTGACGCGAGATCTGTTGATTATGTGGGGATCTGCTCATATAAAAAAGAAACGTGGCAAAGTTGCGATGTCTATAATGTCAGGCAAAGTGTCAGTGAATATTATGGCGGTTTATTGGATATCGGTCTTCTTTTTTCCAGAAGCGGAAACGGCCCAGCGATATTTAATGATTGTATCTGCCGTGGTAATGGTGGTATCATTTATTGAGTACAAAAAACGATATTATAAAATTATTAATGGCGCGGATTTCAACTGATAGCGCCTGAATTAGTTAACATCTGAATATGAGTTGGTTAGACAAATTAGGATTAAAGAAACAGGAAAAATTAGAGCAGGGCGTTGAGAAAAGTCGCGATGGATTGCTGAATAAAATTGGCAAGAGTATTGCCGGCAAAGACAAAGTAGATGCTGCTACCCTTGATGAACTTGAGGATGCATTGATAACCTCAGATGTAGGTGTGAAAACAACGGTTGAGATTATAAACAGAATTGAGAGAAGGGTAGCTAAAGATAAATTTATGACCCAGTCTCAACTACAAGAAATGCTTCGGGAAGAAATAGTAGACCTTCTCAAAGAGAATAGACCGGATCAGCCCGCTGAGTTTAATGCTAATTTTAAGCACAAACCTCATGTTGTGATGGTGGTTGGCGTAAATGGAGTTGGGAAAACTACAACCATTGGTAAGCTTGCTAATCTTTATAAGAAGGCGGGAAAGAATGTAGTGTTAGGGGCTGCAGATACGTTCAGAGCTGCTGCGGTAGATCAGCTTACCATATGGAGCGAGCGAGCTGGAGTTTCAATTATTCAGCAAGGTCAAAATGCAGACCCTGCTGCGGTGGCGTACGACACAGTTTCATCTGCTAAATCGAAAGGGGCAGATATTGCTTTGGTTGATACAGCAGGAAGACTCCATAACAAAAAGTCATTAATGGAAGAGCTCGGCAAGATTAAACGTGTGATGGGTAAAGTAACGGAAGGTGCACCACATGAAATTTTATTGGTTCTGGATGCTTCCACAGGGCAAAATGCCATGCAACAGGCAAAAGCATTTTCCGATGTTGTGAATGTAACAGGCCTTGTACTTACAAAGCTTGATGGAACTGCAAAAGGTGGAATAGTGCTCGCAATTTCAAATGAATTGAATGTTCCTGTAAAGTATATCGGGGTTGGCGAGCAAATAGAAGATTTACAGGTATTTGACCGGGTAAGTTTTGTGAATGCTCTGTTTGGCTCAAATTAACTGCTTTACTATAACATATTGGTTCATTAACATATCAGACCACAAATCGTGTTTGATATGTACATTGCTCAAAAAATAATACCGGTTAAGGTATATGGCAGAATTATTACAGCTTGTCTGATTCTGCTATGTGCTAATTTAGCTTTGCCCCAGACAACAAATGCTCAGACGGCACTCACACTAACTGAAACGTTTGAAGAGGCAGAGCGGCTTTTCTATGCAAGCGAACTGGAGAGATCATATGCATTATTCAATTCATTAAGTAATCGACTCTGCAGGTCTGAAAACTACAGTGAACTCTGTGTCAGATCATATATCTACAGAGGGACAATAAATAGATATGACAGAAATTTTGATAAGGCAGTTGATTATTATGAAAAAGCTGAAAATGAAGCAATTTCAAAATTAGCAGTAGGTCACGAACTGTTTGTAGATTTGTATGTACAACGTGTGTACTTAAGTGAGGAGAAAAATGATCTTGAGGGAGCAAAAAAATGGGTAGAAAAAATAGATGAATATATAGCGTTTCATTCACTATCTGTTATATCTGAGGTGAAGTACGATTTAGCAAATGCCTATATGAAGAGTGTTGATGGTGAATACAGAGAGTCCATTAACATGTATAATTCCGTATTAGAAATTTTACGCGACAAAGATAAGACAGCAGAAGTAATGCGGCTATTATCTCAAGCTCATAATAATATAGGTGTGAATTATAGAAGACTTGGAATGCCGGAACAAGCTATGTTTCATTATCGTGAAGCAGAAAAGATTGTCACAGAACTCTATGGGAATAGCCATCCTGAAATGGCGCTTATTTATAATAGTTTGGGTACAATTTATTATGGAATGGGTGATTTTGGAACCGCAGCAGATTTTTTTGTAAGATCGGCTTCAATTTTCAGGGATAGTTTTGGTGAAGTATATGGCAGAGTTGCGATTGCATACAACAATGCAGGGATATGTTACTTTCAATTGGGTGATTTAGACTCTGCAGCAGAATATTTTGAGTTAGCATTAGGAATAAGACAACAGATATACGACGGTGTACATATCGACCTTGCTGTAGGTTATAACACACTTGGCTCTTTATATAGTGAATTAAAACAGTTTGAAGAAGCAGAAAATAATTATCAATTATCAATTGATGTCAGGATAGAGCTTTATGGAGATGACCACCCGTCCTTAATTCCGCCATATACATCATTATCAGGTTTGTACGTGCAATTATCAAGAGAAGTCGAAGCTCGTAAAATCCTCGATACTGCTTTAAAAATTGGTCTCGAAAGATTTGGTGAATCGCATCCGGAAGTTTTGGACTTGTATTCACTTTATGGACTCTCATATCTTAATCAAAATAATTTGGAGCTGGCGGCAGACTATTATGACCGGGTACTTAATTCACTGTTCGGTGATGACGGCTATTCTGACGTTAGAGAAATTAGATTTCCAATCAAAGCAGTTGATAATATAAAAGAGAGGGTGAAAATATTTCGAGAATTGTACAAGCAATCAAATAATATAGACTATCTATTTGAGGCATTAAAGTATACAGAGATTGCATCTGATATCATTGATAACCTCCAGACAAGTTATCAGAGTGAGGCGTCTAAATTGAATCTCATTGAAAGTAATTTCGAAATCTACTCAAATGCTATTGATATAAACTATGAACTGTTTCGAATAACAGGTGAAGAAATATGGGTTGATCAGATATTCTATTATTCTGAAAAAAGCAGATCAAGAATAGCATCTGAACTACTTCAAAATGTAGAGGCTATTAACTTTGGAGGAGTACCGGAAACTGTTATTCTTCAGGAGAGAGATTTAAATCAAAAGATTACCCAATATTTTCAACAAATAGGCTTAGAGGAAGAAAAGGGCGCTGAAGCTGATAGAACTCTAATTTCTACACTGAAAGATTCTCTTTTTTACGTACAAAGAGACTTATCAAGGTTTACAACTGAACTAGAAAAGAACTATCCATCATATTTTGAATTAAAATATGATAATCGTTTAGTTGAACGAGAGGCTGTTCAATCTGTTCTGACACATAATGAGATGATAATTTCCTACTCTTTCGGATCGGATTATCTCTATGCCATGGTTATTGAAAAAGAGAGTTTTAATGTTTTTAGATTGGATATAACGGAAGATTTATCTGAGCAAGTCAACAGTTTGATCGAATCTGTTACCCGTGGCAGGACCAATGAATTTAGAGAGTTATCACACAATTTGTATGTGCAACTTATTGAGCCTGTACTCTCAAATACAGATTCCAGAAAAATTATATTTTATTTAGATCAATATTTACACTACCTCCCTTTTGAGCTGCTATTAACAAATAACACTCAAGGTGTACCATATCATGAAATGCCTTTTTTAGTTCGCGATTATACAATTCAGTATTCACCATCTGCAGCAGTTATGATGTCGAAGATGAAATCCAAACCTGAAAACCCGCAAAACTTACTGGCACTTGCACCCTTTAACGAGGTAAACGAACAAAGCAGTGTAATTGATGAAAACAGTAGAAGATATTTAGGTCAATTAACACCCCTGCCCTTAACAGGTTATGAAACACGTGAGATTGCTAAATTATTCAGAAAGAGAGATTCTGTATGGAATTTCTTTTTCCCGGAGCAGGCAGTAGTTCTAACAAATAATTTGGCTTCTAAAGCACGGTTGTTGAATGGGTCTATATCAGATTATGGATTTATCCACTTTGCCACACATGCATTTATAAATGACAACAATCCTGCACTTTCAGGAATTGCGCTGAGAGGGAGTAACGACGATGATGGAATAATCTATATCAATGACATTTATAATCTGCAGATGAACGCTGATTTAGTTGTATTAGGTGCTTGTGACACCGGGCTTGGACAGATTCGAAAAGGTGAAGGTATGATTGGGTTTACACGAGCCTTTCATTATGCCGGGGCATCAAACCTTGTGGTTTCGATGTGGAAAGTAAACGACCAGCCAACGGCAAATTTAATGATTGAGTTCTACAAACATTTTAGAGCCGGAAAGTCCTACGCAGAGGCACTAAGAAGTGCGAAGTTAGAACTCATCAATCACCCTGAGTATGCAGCACCGAGAAATTGGGCAGCTTTTATATTAAATGGGAGCTAAATAAGGCTAACGGGGTAATCTTCTGGTGATCTCAATAAATTGTTCGTTATCAACCTGAGGCCTTCCGTCATAATTTAGAACTTCCAATGACGAGTTGTATATCAATTGAGTAACACGTGATAATTTTGAAAAGTCAATCTTGTCAACAGTATCTGAGGGACTATGATAATCTTCGTGCACTCCGGTAAAAAAGAAGACAAATGGTACTTCGAGCCTCCCAAAGTTCCAATGATCACTGCGTCGGTAAAACTGATTTCTATCTTGCAGATCGTTGTACTTTCTGTCCAGTCTCATATTAACTGACTGTTGATTGGCGACTTGCACCAGACTATCCAGTTCAGATGATATAATCTCACCTCCAATCAGATAAACATAATCGGTATCATCTTTTTCAATATTCTCGGAATCGCTTCTGCCAATCATGTCTGCGTTAAAAGCGGCAACAGTCTGATCGATTGGAAAGATCGGATGATCAGAGTAGTATCGTGAGCCAAGTAACCCTAGTTCTTCAGCAGAAACGTGAAGAAACAGAACACTACGTTTTGGACGGTGCCCATCGAGTGATGCTGCATGAAATGCGTTGGCAATCGACATCAGTGCAACTGTGCCGCTTCCATTATCATCTGCACCATTATTGATCGCATCGCCTGTATCATCAGGTTGAGTAATTCCAAGGTGATCGTAATGTGCCACAAGAACAAGTACTTCATCTTTCAGATTTGGATCTGAGCCTTCAAAAAATGCGACAACGTTTTCGGTTTCAATATAACCGGGCCCATCATACGGAGTATAGTTCAGTGAGAAGGAGGTGTTATGTGCCCTAAAACCGTTCATGTTTTTGATTAAATTTTCACGAACATCAGAAAGTGATTTTTCACCCTCAGGTGATAGCAGGTACTGAGCTTTATCCGGGCTGATTTGCATAACTCCTTTTGGGAAACCCGCTGACCGTTGTCCATTACTAAGGTACTCTAAAGCCATATTTGATGGGTTACTCATCAGAGTTGAGCTTATCTCTGAGAGCTCTCTGAATTCATCACTAGAATAATCAGATATGAGTAAAATTCCCGCAGCGTCATAAGTGCCTAAAATTGAACTAAGTCTGCTATTGCTTGAAATAGCCGGATTTACAAGAGTGTCTCCGTCTACGATGTAAGGAATATCTTCAAACATCAAAACCCATTTGTTTTGCAGTGACTCCCCCTCAAGATGTTGAACACTGTTTGAAGGATCGTTAAGTCCAAAACCGGCAAATATTATATCTCCAGATAGTGACTGCGACCCACCAAACATTCGAATAAAGTCACCCGATGAGTCTTGTGATTCAATAGAATATGAGACTTTTACTGTGTCATTTTCCATTATTCTATTGACCTGGTAAACGAGGCTATCTGTATAATCTGCCGTAAGGTTGAAATGTTGAAAATATGTCTGATTATCACCAACAGGTTCAAAACCAAGGGTATCATAAAAATCAGAGATGTATTGAGCAGCAACTTTCAGTCCTCGCGTGCCTGTTGCCCTGCCCTCCAGAGAATCATGTGCTATTACCTGAAGGTGCATTTCTAAAAATTCAGGCGTAATTAGTTCGGAGTACTGTTTAAGTGAGTCAGATGTACTTTCACTGTTTGCAGGTAGAAAGTTACAGCTACTTAAAAATGTGATGATCAGAACAGAAATAAAGTGAATCATTTGAATTCAGATTTAAAAGGTTTACCGGTATTTCCAATAATCTCATCAACAGGTTTGAGATCGATATAAAAATTAAAGGCATCGTCATTTTCAATGAACAGATTAATTTGCTGCTCTTTAAGCATTTCTAGAATTGCAAGAAAAGTAACTACAATTGCGGTTCTTGTCTTTAACTCCATACAAAATGTATAAAATGAGGTCCTGCCACGAGATTGTAATTCAGTAAGCACATACTCGGCCTGCTGTTCAACAGTGATCTGTATCTTTTCAACCTTATGGTAAGAGTGTTGCCTTTTGATATCGGCAAGCACTTTTCTGAAAGCTGCCATCAAATCAAAAAGAGTTACATCTTTGAGAGCTTCGCCTGAAGCTTGTTTATCAACGTCGTCTTCATCAAGATATCCCCTGTAATATTTCTTCTGAGCCTCTTCATCAATTATGGTGAGTTT
>SKGY01000033.1 GCA_007117235.1 Balneolaceae bacterium | reverse complement strand
CTGTCTGTTACACCGCCTGTTTCTAGTTCAAGTGCTCTTCGTGAATGTCTTAAAGCATCATCCCAGTTACCACGCTCATTATAGATTTCTGCAAGTCTGTAGTGAGCATCAGCTGATTCTGAATCGTAGCGTTCAAGAACTCTATTTAGCAACTGAATCGCACGACTGAAGTTTCTGTCTTCAGCAAGATTTACAGCTCTGAAGATTAACTCATCTCTTGCACCATTGCGCGCACTTTGAAGAGTTCTTGTATCATTAGTACGTTCTGCAACTTCAATAGCTTTGTCGTACCATTCCATTGCCTGATCAATCTCGTTCGGATTGACTGCTTTCATTACAACACCCATTTGATAATATGGTGCAGCATAATTGGCGTTCAGTTCCATTGCTTTTTCAAGGTCAGCTATGGAATCATCATAATTTTCATTTCTGAACTCCAGAATACCTCTTATATAGTACAATTGAGGAATAGCGGCCTGGGCTCTTTGTGCAACTTCAGAGTCACCGTATTCGTCTGCCATCTCTTTCGCAATTTCAAAG
The DNA here is from genome assembly GCA_007117235.1 of Balneolaceae bacterium. Classification (GTDB taxonomy): domain Bacteria; phylum Bacteroidota; class Rhodothermia; order Balneolales; family Balneolaceae; genus Rhodohalobacter. Next base: position 6,994 of record SKGY01000033.1, on the reverse strand, counting down.
TAACGAATTGCCTGTGTAGCAGATGACCTTGTTCGCTCATTTTGGTATGCTCTATAAGCATTTGAAGCTCTGCTTTGGGCTACTCTAGGAAGAATGTCTTCTATTTGGCCAGCTATATCCATAATAGCGTTAGCGTTTGCTACTTCAAGAGCATCCTCGAAAAGTTCAATTGCACCTGTAAAATCGCCGGAACTAGCTTGTTCCTGAGCCTGATTAAAAAGTGTAATCACTTCAGAACGAGCATCATCCTGCGCATGTGACTTTTCAGCTGCCATGATTGTTAATGACAGAGCAGCAACCAACGTGATAAGATATTTTAAAGATTTCATGGTGATCTGATTATTTTTGATTCTATCCATTTAAACGGGCTTAACTTAATGAAATTTTACACACAAAATCATTAAAAAGGCCACTACATTATAAAAACTCATTTAAAGTTAAAAAGTTTCCTAATAGGAGAAGTTAGGTTCTAGTTTACGCTTCTTATAGAAGTCACAGACATGCTTCACAGCCTCCTCATAGTCATCTGTGAGCAAAAACAGGTCAACATCAGCTTCATTTATAAGTCCATCATCAACAAGTCTGTTTTGAATCCAATCTACTAAACCACCCCAATACTCGGTTCCAACCAATACAATAGGAATTCGTTTTATTTTTTGAGTTTGTATTAAAGTAAGGGTTTCAAATAGTTCGTCAAGGGTACCGAAACCACCGGGAAATACAATAAACCCCTGTGCATACTTGACAAACATCACTTTCCTGACAAAAAAGTACTTGAAATTAATTTCATACTGAGGGTGAACATACTCATTCACACCCTGTTCAAAAGGCAACTCAATCCCCAAGCCAACAGATTTACCACCCATATTTTTTGCCCCTCTGTTTCCGGCTTCCATTATTCCGGGGCCACCTCCTGTAATAACTCCAAATCCGTTTTCAGATATCAATTCAGCTGTTTTTACAGCCATATCGTAATACTTATTCCCTGGTTTTAGTCTGGCAGACCCATATACTGACACACATGGACCAACTTTCAGGAGTTTGTCATAACCATCAACAAACTCTCCCATTATTTTAAAAATGCTCCAAAGATCTTTATTACTCCCATCGTCAAATTGATCTGAAGGTTTTTCGCTTTCTTTAAAATATTCGGGTGCTGACATAGTATTTATTTTGTGTGAAGTGAAATTTTCAATGTGATACCGGGACTTCCCTCAGCCATAATTACGGGTGATATTGTGGTATTAGCCGACAAATCATCTGAAACATCAAAGCTACGCATGTGGGCAAAAACATAGGCGTCTAAAACGTTTAATCCGTATGCCAGCCCCATTACCACGAACATAAAATCCCTCTGATTTCTCAAACTGTTTCGATTTGACTGTAACTGATTCGGGCTAACATTTGCCAGCCTTTCAGGAGTTGGTCCGAAACGGAAATCGTCATTATCAGGAAAACTGTTATAAAACGCTGCTCTGTGGTCCTGATAGTCATTGTTTAAATAGGCAGTGTAAAACCCGATCCCCGTGAACAAACCATATATAATCGGAACTTTCCAAATTTGTCTGTTTTCAATCTGGCCCCATCCGGGAAAGATCATCGATTCTCGCATCACCGATTTTGGTGATGGATACTCCTCTCTGTTACTTTTATTATCACTGTACTCAGCATTTAACAAAGGCTCCGCTATTCTATTTTCAAGCAAACTAAAATCTGGATTAAGGAGCGTAGATTGGGCTTTTACACTTTCTAAAGTTGTAACAACCAACAGGAATATGACTATACTAATCCATTTCATCAAATAACTGCATCAGGCGTTCTAAATCGTCATTAGAATAGTATTCAATTCTAATCTCCCCACCCTTTCCTTTCTGTTTGATATTAACCTTAGTGCTAAGTGTGCTTCGAAGTTTCTTTGATATGTCTTCTATAAAAGGATCAGACTTCTCTTTTACTTTCTTCGATGTAGCTTGTTCATTCTTTTTATCAAGCGAACGAACCAGATCTTCAGTCTGTCGGACTGAAAGTGATTTTGAAATAATTTTCTTCAGTACGCTCTTCTGGTCATTTTCACTTTTAAGATTAATAAGCGAACGAGCGTGCCCGGTTGATATTTGTTCATCACGCAATGCAGCCTGAATAAAGTCAGGTAGTTGAAGCAGACGCAGCATATTGGTAACGGTTGTACGGTTTTTTCCAACACGTTCTGCAACTTCACTCTGCGTGTATCCAACTTCATCAATCAGTCTCTGATAGCCCAATGATATCTCAAGCGGATTAAGTTCTTCACGTTGAATATTCTCAATCAACGCAAAAGCGATGATCTGCTCATCATTAACTTCTCTTATATATGCAGGAATTTCATCTATTCCAGCCATTTTAGTGGCTCTTAGCCGGCGTTCACCACTAATTAGCTCAAATCTTTTTTCACCTAAATATCTTACTGTTACCGGCTGTATCAACCCATGTTTTTCAATGGAAGAAGATAGTTGTTCGAGCGCCTCTTCCTTAAACTCTGTCCTAGGCTGATGAGGATTAGGTCGAATATGATCAACCGGGATATTCAGTACAACATTGACGCGATCAACCGGTTCAATTGGAACAGCGGTTTTTGTTTTTGTACTCTCGCCGCTATCTCCCTTTTTATCGTCATCCTCATAATCAGGGAAAAAAGCTCCAAGTCCACGTCCAAGTACTTTTTTTGACATAATCTACCCTAATTAAGTGAGTGCAGGGCTATTCTTAAACTGCTTTTTATTTCTTTGAATAATCTCTCTTGCCAGTGCAAGATAATTTTTTGAACCAACACTTGTGGCATCGTATAGAATTGCCGGTTTACCAAAACTTGGCGCTTCTGCGAGTCTTACATTTCTTGAGATAACAGATGAAAACACCTTATCGTCAAAATAACGCTTTACTTCATCAGCAACCTGATTCGACAATCTTGTACGTGTATCATACATCGTTAGCAGCACACCTTCAATATCGAGATCCGGATTGAGGTGTTGGCGCACGATTTTGATTGTATTAAGGAGTTGTCCTAAACCTTCAAGTGCAAAATACTCGCACTGTACAGGTATTAAAACAGAGTTTGATGCGGTTAATGCATTAATTGTAAGAAGCCCCAAAGATGGAGGACAATCGATAATTATGAAATCGTATTTATCTTTAACCGGCTCTATCGCTTTTGCAAGGATACGTTCGCGCTCATTCCGGTCAACCATCTCAATTTCTGCCCCAACCAGATTGATATGTGAAGGAATAAGATCCAAATATGGTAATTCAGTATCCCTGATGGCGTCTTTTACATGAACGCCACCTATCATTACTTCATATACAGAATTTGATACAGTTTTTGGCTCAATCCCAAGCCCACTTGTTGAATTGCTTTGCGGATCGATGTCAATAATCAGGGTTGGATGCTCAATAGCTGCTAAACTTGCAGCCAGATTTATCGCAGTCGTTGTTTTACCAACGCCTCCCTTCTGATTAGCAATAGATATGAATTTACCCATTCGTTTTATAGGTACAGTTATGGTGATTTATTGTAAATGAATATAACCCACAGTTAAACCGCAATCAAAAGAAGTTATACACATTGAAGCTGTCAAAAATGTGGATAGATAGTCAAAATCGCTGATTAATGATATCAGAAGACTATCAGGGACGTGAACCGGTTAGTTGTAAATTTCTGTGATAAGCGCCGGTTTGAGTCGGATTAGTCACAGGAGTTAACTTTTTATAGCTATTTTTGAAAATAGAGTCTATGTCTGAAGTTTGATTTTGACTGACACGGTCTGAAAAACGAATAACATCGTTACTATCAATCCATTGTAAAGGGGCAGAAGCCTGCCTGACTGAAGTGACCCTGTTAATTGGAGACTGAGTTGTCTCAAAAGTCGGTGCTGATACTGATGCTTGTGCCGCCGACGAGTTTTCTGTGTTCTGATCTAGCAGAATTGCACTCGCCAAAAAGCCGGTGATCAGAACTGCAGCTGCAGCATAGTAAACAGATCTGCCTCTGTTAATCACAGATTTGCGGGAATACTCTTCAGCCTCTTTTAAAACAGACTCTATAATATGCTTAGGTGGATGCAATTCCGGAAGAGGTGATAGCCTTAGTTTAGTCTGCTTCAACGACTCAACCTCAATCAATAGGTTTTCATCATCTATGAGCTTTCTTTCAAATTCAACCCTTTCTGAAGGGTCCATCTCATTAAAAAGATATGAAATAATGCGTGTATCCTTATTTCTCATACGTTATTTGATTCCTTCTCATATTCTTCATCGAACATTTTACGAAGGTTAATCAAAGCATATCGCATACGACCCAAAGCTGTATTAATTGAGACGTTTGTCAATTCAGCAATCTCCTTAAAAGGCATTTCATAGTAGTGGCGTAGCATCACAACTGTTCGCTGCTCTTCGGGTAGATTTTGAATATGCTTCAATAGACTCGCCGTCGATTCGTCCAGTTCCAGTTGTTCGTGCTGGCCTGTGGAATCTTCGTCGGGCAACCTATCATAAAAATCTGTTTTCGATTCTTTATCATATGAGCTACTAACGTCCACAAACCGTTTTTGTTTTCTGATGTGATCAATTGTTGCATTATGCGCAATACGCATCACCCACGCTATCCATTTACCTTGTTCATTGTAGGTGTCGTCCATCTTGGTGATCACCTTTGTGAAGGTTTCCTGAAAAATATCGTTGGCGATTTCGCGGTTCTGAATCATGCTAAAGATGTAAGAATAGACTTTGGCTTGATGCCTGTTCATCAATTCTCTGAATGCGAGTTGATCATCTTTTTTTCTAAATAGATGCACTAACTCTTTATCCTGCATCGCTTCGAATTCAGCCGGTATGTAATCCGTATTATTTAGCTTCATATTGCTTACAATTTATGATCTGAAACAACTACTTACAAAACAGTTTTCTTATTTCTACCATTCGTACGTAGTTTTTACCCTGTTGGTTTGTTTACCGCATAGAACATGCCAAAGTTCCTGATTAGTCAAATTTTCAGACTTAGCACACTAACTTTTTTAATTTATTTATAGAATAGCCGATACTTTCATGAGATTCTATCACATTTTCATGCTAATTAAATCACGACTCGCTATGAAAATAGTTATAGACATTTTCCCCGGTCTGCTCACCGAGAAAATCCTTAAGGGCTGATTTTTCTGCCTCTCTTATCTGTTTTACCGATCCGAAAGTAACCAGAAGCTTCTGAGCTGTCTTTTCTCCAACACCATCAATCTCAGTCAGTTCGGTCTGAAGTGTTCTCTTTGATCGTTTTTGACGGTGGTAATTGATCGCAAATCGATGCGCCTCATCACGTGCGCGCTGAAGAAGTTTTAATGAAGATGATGTTTTGGGAATCATAACTGCATCCTGCTTACCGGGTAAAAATACCTCTTCCAGTCGTTTTGCTAGTCCAACAATTTCACATTCATCATAAAAGTCTATCTCTTTCAATGCTTCAATTGCAGCGTTTAACTGGCCTTTCCCTCCGTCAACCACTATCAAATCAGGAACCTGTAATTTCTCCTTTTTAACTTTGGAATATCGCCGCTTTACAACTTCAGCCATCGATGCAAAATCATCGGGACCGGTTACCGTTTTAATTTTAAATCGTTTGTATTCACTTTTTCTTGGCTGAGCATCCACAAAAGACACCATCGAAGCAACCGGATCAGAACCCTGAGTGTTGGAATTATCAAAACACTCTATACGCCTTGGCAGTCTCGAAAGACCCAAATACTCTTTTAAATCTTTTACCGATTGAGGAATGCGATCTTTCTCAGCTTTCTGCTTTTCCAGTTTTCTCTCACCTAAATTCAGTCGGGCATTTGTGATGGCCATCTCAATCAGATGCTTTTTCTCCCCTATTTGAGGTACGTGTATCGGCACTTTCTTACCTCTTTGTTCCCACAGATATTCAAGAAGCGGATCGCCATCTTCCATAGTATCGCTCAGGTATACCTCATCCGGAATAGCACCGGTCATTTGTCCGGTATAATAATCTTCAACAAATGATTGAATCATCTGTGATCTGGTTGTTCCATCAATATTCTTCAAAAACCTGTGAAATTTACCGATCAGTTTACCCTCACGAATCTTAAATAATACACCGCACGCTTCGCCAATTTCATCACTCACATCGATTGCAAATACATCACGATGCACATTTTTATTAGCTACAATCTTCATCTTCTGATTATACTTCTGGAGAGATTGCATGCTGTCTCTCAATCTTGCAGCCTCTTCAAATTCCATTGCTGAAGATGCTATCTCCATCTCCTCTTTGATTTCTCTGATAAGATCGTCAGTTTTCCCTGATAACAATCTCTCCACTTTTTCAATTGCCGATCTATACTGCTCTTCGTCCCAGTCTCCGGAACAATTTTTCAAATAATCATCAAAACAAGAGTGCCATTTTGGAGCACCCCTTGATTTATCGATCATCTTAGGCGATACAGCACAGGTACACATTCCAAATGTTTTCCTAATGGTCTCAAGCATTCGCCGCATATGCCCTACATGATCATAGGGTCCAAAATATTGACTACCATCTCTTATTACGGTGCGAGTTGGGTAAACTCTCGGTTTTCTCTCTTTAGTTATGCAGATATAAGGATATGACTTATCATCCCTGTACATAATATTATAGCGGGGCTGATATTTTTTGATAAGATTGTTCTCGAGAATCAGGGCTTCTGCTTCTGAATCTGTAACAATCACATCAACGTCAGTGATCTTTGAAACCATTACTCTAATTCTCCCGTCATGATTACGCGAGTCCTGAAAATAGGACCGAACCCGGTTTCTCAGCTTTTTGGCTTTACCAACATAGATATGGTTACCACCGCTATCTTTGAACTGATAAACGCCCGGACTAAACGGAAGATGAGCTATTTTTTCTTTGAGTGTTACTGACATATGAACCGAAAATAAGGAATCCACAAACCGCTTTAAAAGGTTTATATTT
>SKGY01000108.1 GCA_007117235.1 Balneolaceae bacterium | reverse complement strand
CAGCAGATGAGTGAGATTTGCGTGCAGAAATCCGGATGTTATAACTTCGTGCCAGCTTTGGGTTCTCACCGTTCTGTACGGACGAAGCAGCCCCCATTCAAATATTTTTTTGTTGAGATATAGTGCAGAAAGGGAAACAATGGCGTTAATTATGATTAATAGTAGTGTTAAACTCATATAATTTTTTTGTTATCTCGAAGGGCTGAATATATGGAAATCATATGCAGGTAATAACTATCATGCGAACAATTAACCTAAAATTTGATGCAAAAATTTTACTTCATTTACAGATTTGCTAACTTTTTCAGATAAATTTTCATCTGCACCCCATGAAATCATCTGCACAACTTGCCTCAAAAGCAGTCCTTATTCTGCTAATTACTCTCTTTCTAGCATCATGCGGAGTAGTAAAGACTACCACTGATACAGATAGAAGGACTGATTCAGACAGAGTATCCAGTACACGGGTTATAGAGAGTGGAATAGCCAGCTGGTACGGCTCTAAGTTCCATGGTAAAGCGACTGCAAACGGTGAAACATATAATATGAATGATCTTACCGCTGCCCATAAAACTCTGCCTTTTAACACAGTAGTTCGGGTCGAAAATATGACTAACGGAAAATCTGTGGTTGTCAGGATAAATGACAGGGGGCCATATATCGGCGATCGAATTATCGATTTATCTCGCAGAGCTGCAAGGGATATTGATATGGAAAATGCAGGTACTGCAGAAGTACAGATTTTTTTAGTTAGAGAAGGCGACAGGCCCTTAACTGCGCGAAACACAAGCAGCCGGGAGACATTTACTGTACAACTTGCTTCTTACAATTCACGGAGTGATGCAGAGACATTCTCAAGGGGAATCAGCGGGAGCAGGGTTGAGGCAGTACCTGTTGCCGGTGTTACTGTATACAGAGTTTATTACGGCAGTTTCAGCAGATCGGAAGAAGCCGCAAGAGCTTTGAGAGAGCTGGAGTCAAATGGAATTGAAGGCTTTGTGAAACAGGAAGAGAATTAAATAAGTCTCACCAATTTTTTTTAATTACCCGGATTGATTCTAATCTGAATTGGGTTAGCAAACTATCTTACGAATAAATCATACGTGATCGATGATATCATAAGAACTATCGATCATACATAGAGTTACAATTTTAATTATGAAGAAAAATATCATTGTAATAGGCTCCGGTTTTGGCGGACTAGCTACTGCATCCAGACTACTTTCTCAGGGACATAAAGTCACTATTTTTGAAAAGCGCGATAAACCGGGTGGAAGAGCTTACGTTTATGAAGTGAACGGATTCAAATTTGATGGCGGTCCCACTGTTATCACGGCTCCGTTTATGTTTGATGATATTTTTGAAACTGCAGGTAAGAAACGAGAGGACTACATAGAGTTTGTACCCTGCAACCCATTCTATCGAATTTTTGATCACAACAAGAGAAGCTTTGACTATAATGATGATCATGAGTTCACGCTTGGAGAAATTAAGAAGCGCAGCCCCGAAGATGCTGATGGATACGAACGATTTTTAGGCACCACAAAAGCCATTTTTGATAAGGGTTTTGTTGAACTGGCCGATAAGCCGTTCCTCAAATTCAGTGATATGCTGAAAGTTGCACCTGACCTTATCAAACTTCAATCCTACAAAACCGTTTATAAATACGTCTCACAATACATTAAGGATGATTTTTTAAGACGCTGTTTCTCCTTCCATCCGCTGCTGGTTGGTGGCAACCCTTTTGATACCACGTCCATCTATGCTATGATCCATTATTTAGAGCGCGAGTGGGGCGTACACTACGCTATGGGTGGAACGGGAGCCATTGTTAATGCGATGGTTCAGTTAATTGAAGATCAGGGCGGTAAACTCCATTTGAGCTCCGAAATTGATGAAATTCTTGTTAAAGATGGTGAGGCTAAAGGAGTTCGGCTAAAGAACGGTGATGAACATTTTGCTGATGCCGTTGTTTCAAATGCTGATGTTGCATTTACCTACAAAAACATGATTGATCGTAAGCATCGCAAGAAATATACAGATCGAAAAATAGAGCGAACCAAGTATAGTATGTCTCTATTTGTAATCTATTTCGGTACCAAAAAACGATATACTGATTCAGGCTTAGCTCATCACAACATCATTCTGGGAGAGCGATATAAAGGCTTATTAAGTGATATTTTCCACAAAAAACATCTCTCAGACGATTTTTCCCTCTATCTCCACATGCCAACAATTACCGACCCCTCAATGGCACCGGATGGTCACGAAGCGTTTTACGTGCTCTCCCCTGTTCCCCATCTCGACAGCGGTACTGACTGGAATGAAATGGCGCCAAAATATAGAAATGCAATTATGCAATTTTTAGAAGACAACTACCTTCCTGATTTACAGGAGAACATAGTAGCTGAGCATTATATTGACCCGCTCCATTTCCAAAATGACCTGAACAGTTTCAAAGGATCTGCATTTTCGGTTGAACCTATTTTAACCCAATCAGCCTGGTTCAGGCCTCACAATCGCAGTGAAGATGTTAAAAACCTCTATTTTGTAGGAGCCGGCACTCATCCGGGGGCAGGATTGCCGGGAGTGCTTTCTTCGGCTAAAATTGCTGAGAATCTGATTGGTGAAGCGGATTAAATTAAAAACCTACACTCAGCTGTAATGCAAACACGTTTGATTTTAAATTTTCAGGTCGTGTAGAGCTGATGAGATAAGATGCTTTGGCTATAATTGTTCTCTGAAGCCGGTAGCCGGCCACTAACTCAATTCTATCTACTTCTTCACCAAATCTGAAATATTCATCGTCTTGCCTCAGTTTTTGCGGTCGAAGTACCTCACCTCTTATTCCGGCATAACTACCCGGCAAATTTCTGAAATTCGACCTCAGCTCCAGGCTTAAGTGCCATACTTCCGGTTCAGGATCAGGGAAAGCCACACCCATGTATTCATAATCAGGCACCGACCATTTGCTATAATTAAATTCGATACCGAGCGAATAGTACAGATAAGAGAATAACAGATCAGTCCCCAACATGGTTTGTCTGAATGACTGAAGCTCATTTCGGGTAAACTCTTCATTCAGTACATCCTGCTGCATAAACGAACCAAAACTGAATGAGGCTCCGATGTCCATCCAGATATATGGTGTATACCCTATTCTTCCTATCAGTGAAGGCAGATCGTGTTGTCCATACTCAAAAAAAGAAGAAGCCGGTGCTATAGTAGCAGCCAATTCATACCGAAGCTGGTTATCTGATGAACTATTACTAATCATAATACCCTGTGAATATCCTCTCTGATATACCATCGACTGGCCACGCATTCCATCCGAATCGTAATCAATTCCATCCGAAAAAACTCCTGTCTTTTTATCCACACCTACATTAAACGCATGAGAAAGTGGCAGGTGGACGAACGGGTTTTCAGATGACAACAATCTTTCTGCCTGCAAACCATATGGAGTGACAAACCTACCTGCAGTCAGCATTAAAGTGGAATTATCTTTTGGCATCCAGTTTATGTTTAACAAAGAAAAGAATGGTGAGCTCAATGTATCTCCCTCGTAATAGTCAGACTGAAGAGCTGTCTCCAAAAACCATTTATCTGAAATTATACCTAAACCAAAGAGCCTCAGGTTGGGTGTATAAATTGAGACATTTCTATTCGGAGTCTGATTTATATATGGTGAGGAATCATACTGTCCGTTTCTGAGCTCAAAATCTGCCAATCCCCCTATAAAAACCTGTGCGTAAGAAATTGAGGGAATAAAAATGATCAATAAAAGTAGAATGAGCTTTTTCATAGCAAACTGAATTATGGATTATTGTCAGTAACTACATGATGTTCTTCCTGAGTATTTTTCTCAGATTGTAAAATTTTCTCCCAATTTACTTCGTGTACTGTGATCGGTTTTTCAAATCCTTTCATCTGAATTGTATCTAATGTGTTGGTTAGAATACGTCGCTCAAGATGCATAAACACATAATCACTGATAAGGATTTGTCCACCTTTAGCAGATGAGCACAGTCTCGCTCCCAGGTTTACATTACTGCCAAGCACTGTGTAATCCATCCTTTCACTACTTCCCATTGCCCCCATTACCACATCGCCACTGTTAATACCAATTCCCACTGCGATATCTTTGTTTTTGCTAACTACTTCAATTGATTTTCGTTGAATCTCAACTGCAGCCTCTACTGCTCGTTGCTCTTTGTCCTTCCCCTGAAAAACAGCAACCAACTCATCACCAACAAATTTATCTACATCGCCTCCAAATTTTTGAATTGTATCAGCCTGAAAGCTGAAGATCTCATTCAACATCTCAATCACCTCTTCAGGAGAGCGTTTTTCACTCCACGATGTAAAACCACGAATATCTGAAAAAAATACGGCGACTTCTCTTCGCTCACCACCGGGCTCGATTCTCGAAATGTTATTTTTAATGGCATCTAATGTAGCCTCAGAGACAAACTTTAGCATGAGCAATCTCTCTCTGATTCCTTTTGTCAGATTATTAAATGCATAAGTAAGTGTGCCCAGCTCATCGTTAGTTGTAACAGGAACTTCTTCACTAAAATCCTCTCTGCCAATTCGCTCAACACCCTCTACAAGGAGCCTGATTGGTTTAGTAATTCGTCCGGTAATCCAAACGGATACAAATATTGCTGCTATTAACCCGAGAAAACCGAGTGCAAAAATCAATGACTGAATATTTCGGAGCGTGCTTAATTCTGATGTCAAAGACTTAGCAACAGCAAAATATCCCGGTATGCCAATATTTGTGCCTCCATGCATCGGGGCCACATACATAAGCCAATCTTCACTGCCGATTTTTATATCCTGAATACTTGCTGTACCGGTTTGAACTACATCAAAGGTTGCGTTGTGAATCTGTCTGGTTAATATTTCACTATCTACTTCGTGTTTATCACTTAGTGAACTTGCAATCAATTTATTATTCACGAAATATGAGATCTCCATCCCAATATCCTGCGACAGCTGTTCTGTTTCAAGTTGTCGCATAGGGAAGCCATAAGAAAGTGTTCCCAATACTCTGTCTTGTAAAAAAATAGGTACACTGATAACATTAAAGTATCTGCCATTTTCATTCCAAATGTATGCGCGGATTGGCATCCAGCCCTGTAATGCTTCAGAAATTCCCGGTCGGTCTGCAATGGAATAAATAGGAAGTGGTGAAGATGACATCTGCCCGATAGGAATACCGGTGTGATCAGAGATCAGTAATAGACCTGCTGAATCGGGGTGCTCAAAAAAGGAGTCAGGAACAAGTGAATCAGGTATAATTGGGTCAAAGTCCAGTAGATATCTTAAGTCATCACGTAACAAATTATTTACTGTGTTACTATCAGCCGTACTTACTGCAGCTTTGAGCTGTGGAGTTTCTGAAAGCAGTACTCCGGACTGTCTTAGCTGGCGGAATCGAACTTCTTGTATTCGTTCAAATACGCGTCCTGCTTCAATGAAATTGTCATGAATGTTTTGCCTTATTCTGTCTTCAACTATTGAACTGATACTGAACAGCATTACAACCACAACCGTTAGCACCAGCCCTACAAATAGTCCCAGCAATTTCCATCTTATTGATATGGATGGTATGCTTCTCATTGACGAAGAGTAATTGTTCCCAGATCTTTTACTTCCCCTTCACTTACAGTCAGGTCACTTGTGTAGAGAGAGAATCCGGGTGAGAATATTTTTAGTACATATTGTCCATCAGGCAGTGACCCTAAACTAAATTCATCTCCCGAATTGCCGGCGGTCCATGAGCGCATTTCCGGTTCAACCACATAAATTGTGGCGTGCATATTGGAATGAATATCACAAAAAACATCAACCACTCCTTGCTGCTCAAATTTCACATCGAGATATTCCCCTTGAGGCCTGCGTCCCACATCGAATCGTTTAACTGATGATAAACTGAATACGTTATGATATACCGGATCGGAGTTACGAATTCGTACAACCTCATTTTGACGAACGGCAATTATATTGGGTGTAAACTCTAAATCCTGCTGATCTAATATTACAGGATCATTCTGCCGGGCATGTTGTTGATCTCTTTCAACTAACCAGATTAATACAGGGCTCTGCGATTGAGCCTGACGCTGTACGCCTCTTCGATATCTCCCGACAGGTGAACTTTGCACTGCCCTGGTCTCGGGCAGTTGAACTACTCCCCTGACCTCACCATTTTGTTCATAGATCGAGTCTGTTGATTCAGAAATTTGAAAAGTGAATCCCAGAATTAATAATAGAAACAGCTTTACTATCATAGTTCCCCCCACGTTGATAGATGATCATGCTGCAAAGGTTATAAACTGCTAAATTACTGCTACTTCACCAAAATATGATAGTAGCAGTAAAATTCAACTGCTCAAAATAAATATCTATAATCTGGTTTAAAAATGGGGTTCAGAAGAATTCTTTTCTGGCTATTTGCCCAAACTCTCTTGTAATTTATCCCAGTCGGCTAAAAACTTCTCAAGTCCGATATCAGTAAGCGGATGTTTTAACAGCTGATCAATAACGCTTAGTGGCATTGTTGCTACATCAGCTCCCAGTCTTGCCGATTCAAGTAAGTGCATCGGGTGGCGAATACTGGCAGCAAGAATTTCTGTTTCGAAACCATAATTATCATAAACCAATCTGATATCTGCGATCAATCCCATTCCCTCACTGGAGATATCATCAAGTCGGCCAACAAATGGTGAGATATAAGTAGCTCCGGCTTTTGCTGCGACCAATGCCTGTGAGGTTGAAAAACAGAGTGTACAGTTTGTTTTAATTCCTTCGTCACTAAATGTTTTGATCGCTTTGATGCCGTCTTTAATCAATGGAATTTTTACGACCACGTTATCAGCTATCGAAGCAATATTTCTCCCTTCTTTAACCATAGCATCATACTCCGTAGAAATCACCTCTGCAGAGACATCACCATCTACAATGTCACAAATTTTTGCAATGTGTCCCTCAAAATCTTCGACGCCAATTTTAGCGCATAAACTGGGATTTGTTGTAACGCCGTCCAATACACCTAAATCGTTGGCTTCTTTGATTTCGTCTAAGTCTGCAGTATCTATAAAAAATTTCATTATTAAAGAATGTTATTTGGTGATTTTCGTTATTTAGAATATAATGAATGTATATAATCATACACACATTCAATTCACATCAAGTCTAATTAAATAAGGATAAGACAATGAGCAGTTCAGGAAAAGATTTCGCATTTGGATTAATTACAGGTGCAGTTATTGGTTCAGCTTTAGCTCTGCTTTACGCACCTGATTCAGGATCTAATATAAGAGGCAAGCTATCATACCGCTTAAGCGCGTATGCTGATGAGTTAAATAATATCATCGACCAGCTTAAAAACGAAAAAGAAAAATTTTCGTCAGATGCCAAACAAAAGAGTGATGATGTGGTGACTGACGCCAAGAAACGTGCCGACGATTTAATTAAAGAGGCGGAAGCATTACTCGATAATATCGAGAAAAAAGGCTAGTCAGATAGCTTACT
>SKGY01000224.1 GCA_007117235.1 Balneolaceae bacterium | reverse complement strand
TCCATTTTGCAAACAGGCCTGCAGCTACTGTGATTTCTATTTCGTTACCCGCGATCAGCTAAAAGAACCCTTTCTGGATTCGTTAATTGAGGAGATTAAATATTTAGGTAAAACTGAATATTCTGAAGAACCAATCGAGACAATCTATATTGGAGGCGGCACCCCATCACTTTTGACATTAAAGCAGATAGAGAGAATTTTCAAAGAACTGGAGTCATCTTTTGAACTCAAATCCAATGAAGTTACAATTGAACTAAACCCCGATGATGTAACACCTCACTATCTTCGCGGATTGAAAGATCTGGGAGTTAATCGGGCGAGTATGGGCATCCAGTCATTTCACCCTGAATTGCTGAGTTTTATGAACAGAGCGCACAACTCAGAAGAGGCTGAGTATGCACTTGATTCACTACATAAAGCTGGTTTTACTTCATTTACTGTTGACTTGATTTATGGTAATCCGGGCCAGACAAATGAGATGCTCAAAAAAGATATACACAAGCTTTTAAAGCATCAGCCACCTCATATTTCTGCTTATTCACTAACTATCGAGAAAAATACCCGGTTAGGTAAACAGGTAGACTTAGGAAGAATAAAACCACCGGATGACGATCTTGTAGCGTCTCATTTTGATATAGTAATTGAAGAGCTTGAGAAAGCGGGAATACACCAATATGAGGTGAGCAATTTTTCAGTTCCGGGAAAAGAAGCCCTTCATAACAGTAACTACTGGAAGCATGAAAACTACTTGGGATTAGGTCCAGCAGCGCACTCATTCTGGAGTGGTGAAAGTGGCACTACACGCTGGCAAAACAAAAGAGATATTTCACTCTATATTGAAGAGGAGCCAAAGAACTATCAAACTGAAATTGAGATCCTTGGAAAATCAGCACTTGCAGAAGAACGGCTGTTTCTTGGACTGCGAACCAAGTGGGGAGTAGATCTTAATCAATTGTCAAAGGGGTATGAGTACGAGTTTAATACAGATCAGAGAGAATGGGTAGAGAATCAAAAAGCGAAAGGGATCATTATTCAGGATGGTAATTCAATTAAATTGAGTAGAGAGGGGTTAAAAATAGCGGATTTACTGCTTGTTGATTTGCTCTCAAAACAGTAAATAAAACAGCCTACTTTATCAGCATCATTTTCTTAGTGATGGATGTTTGATCTGTTATTATCCTATACATATACAAACCTGATGCAAGCCCAGAAGCATCAAAGTTGATGATATGGAACCCACGGTTAAATTGATCATCTGCAAGCGTGACCACTTTTCTGCCGATACTATCAAAAACTTCGACTCGAACATGCTTAGCTTGGTTAATTGAAAATTCAATATTGGTGGATGCATTGAATGGGTTGGGAAAATTTTGAGCTATCAGATCTTCATTTGGAATTACAGAGCCGATGTTGATCTGATAATTGGTATTATCATCAAGGTTGGTGTTTACCACTGCAATTGAAATATCTATCAGGTCTGCCCAATTCCAGGTTGTTTGAATGGTCTGTTCTAATGAGGCTGGGTTAAGAGTAAATTGGGTTCTTGCACTTCCGTCTCTGAAGTAACCAACCACACCAATACCAACCCCGGGTGCATTTGCAGTGAGTGTAAATTGGGGCTGCCCCAGCGCCACATTTGAGGGTGTAGCGTTTATATATTGAGCTGCGAACGGCAGCAAAAAACCTTGAAGACTATCAGGAATTGATTGCAGAAAACCCGTGTAGTTTGGATTTGGATAATTTTCCCGATCTGAAAAACCAAAATCAGAAGTTGAATAAGCCGGGCCGGAAGTCATATGCCACATGTGATTTTTGAGATGTTCTGTGCTTAACGAACTACCCCGTTCTGATAGTGACTGACTGAGTGCATCAGTGAATGGCTTTTGTCGCTCTTCAATGAATTGTTCCCAAACATCAACCCACAAATCGATACCAAATTCTTCATAAAAATAGATCATCCAGCTTACGTGCCAGTAAGCTCCGGGTGTTGGAGATCCCGGTGATTGAAAAAGCGATCTGGTGTTTGGTGCACTTGATTCGAAATCATCTTTAATGTAGTTGTAGTAATCATTTACATCGGGGAATACAACCTCTTCCATTAACGTGGCATCCATTTCGATCCAGTCAAAACTACCGGCATCTCCTTGCCAACGATTAGTTTCATACTGTATAGCATGCTTAATCTCATGAGCAATTGTTACATAGAGTGCCCCGATCTGATCTCCTTCCGGGTGTGTGTTAGGTGGAAACCCATTGAAATTGTTGTGAATACGTATGAAAGATGTGGAACCTGAAGAGGTGGTGGTACCGTAAAAGTTGAAGTTTTGGAAATAGATTTCGTACGGATCTGTTTTTCTGAAATCTACAAACCCTGATTCCTCAACCTGATAGCGATATGAAGAATCTGCTGCAAAAGCTGCCCATTCAACATAATCGGGTACACCGCTGTTGTTGGAATCTGTGAGAGGCACAGCATTGGACCCCTCTGTTTCATAGTAAAAAATAAAGTTGCCTGATTCGGACATATGAGATTGGGTATCGCTGCTAATCTCGGGCGTTAAAAAGTGATCAATTACCTGTTTGGTCTGATCAGAAAGCTGTTCTCTTTTTGAGTAATAGTCCCGAACCAGAGGCACAAGGCACTTTATATATTCACTGTAGCTATCACTATTAGTTGAAATTTCGTAGTTGGTAAAGGCAATACTGAATTTTTTGGTGAATGCTTCGTCTAGAGTAATGATTCCCTGCTGAAGTTGATTGTCAATACGCTCAAATTCAGGGTGCGTATGTATTGAGTGAAGATGATCTTGAGCACTCAGTTCAATACTTAGCAACGTATTTAAGAACAACGCAGCAAAGAGGTAGACGAATAGTTTAATGGGGACTCTCATTCAGATAAATTTCAAATATAATATTGAGTCAAAAAGATCGTAAATTGTGGATTAGTTAAAAAACTATGAAATCAGCTGTTACCAAACTGAGCTCAAAAGAATGGTAACGAACGGATTAATAAATTAGCACACAGTAATGAAGTACGAAGTCATTTTATATTACAAATTCTCAAAAATTGATGATGCTGAGGCATTTTGCACAGCTCATAAGGCTTTTTTGAAAGAACTTGGAGTTAAAGGAAGAGTGTACATCAGCGATGAAGGGATCAATGGAACCCTGGGCGGCACACCTGTTGAAATGCAGCGTTATAAAGATTTTTTGCGCAGTCTTAAAGGATTTGAAGACACAGAGTTTAAAGAGGATGCTCACGAAACGATACCGTTTGCAAAGCTTATATGTAAAGTGAGACAAGAGATGGTTGCTATACATGTGGATGGACTAAATCCGGAAGATGGCGGATATCATATGAAACCTCACGAATGGCGTAGCGTGATGGAAAATCGGGATGATTATGTGATGATCGACGTTCGGAATAACTACGAATCCAACGTTGGACACTTTGAAGGCGCGATAAAACCTGATGTTGAGAACTTTTACGATTTTCCGCAATGGCTGGATGAAGCCGATATCCCAAAGGATAAAAAAGTGTTGATGTACTGCACGGGTGGCATCCGATGTGAAAAATTCTCTGTTCTGATGAAAAAGAAAGGCTGGGATGACGTGAATCAACTTCATGGTGGCATTCTGAATTACGCAAAAGAGGAAGGCGGTAAATTTTTCAAAGGAAAATGCTTTGTGTTTGATGACCGACTTGTTGTGCCGGTGAATAAAGACAATCTGGAACCGATTGCAAGGTGTGAGATTACGGGCAAACCGGCTGACAGTTACATTAATTGTGCCAACATGGAGTGTAACAAACTGTTTGTGTGCTCAGAAGAGGGGGCAGAAATAATGGAAGGCTGCTGCAGTGAAGAGTGCAAGGCCAGCGAATATAAACGACCGTTTGATGCAGAAAATGCATTTAAACCGTTCAGAAAGTGGTACAACTATTTTGGAGATGATTTTAAGGAAAGAGAACTCCAGCAGCAGTAGTGTAAGGGTTGTAGCACCATATGAGCTTACCCGCACAATCAGAATTAAGCCAAATGAATCCGGACAGACAATACTCTCATTTTTTAAAGAGAGATTTCCTTTTGTCTCTGAATTTGAATGGGCTCGCAGGTTTGATAACAATTGGATCCATGAGCAAGGAGTTCCACTTGAGAAATACGATCTAACCAGATCAAACCAAGTTATCAATCACTATGCTCCAAGAGTCGTAGAGCCGTCAGTTTCGGATTCAATAACCATTATTGATGAAACAGATGACTGGCTGGCTGTATTCAAACCAGCGCCCCTACCTATGCATCAGGGTGGCAGATATAATAAGAATACGCTGATCTATATTTTGCGGGAAAAAGGGTATGAAAATTTAAGAATGGTTCACCGCCTCGACTCTGTTACCTCAGGGGTTGTTTTATTGGCCAAAAACAAACAGTCAGCAATAGAGCTGAGGCAGATGTTTGAGCTAAATAAAGTTCAAAAATGGTATCACGCTATTGTTAAGGGAGAGGTTGAGCAGACGTATAGAATTACTGCGCCCATACGAAGAAAACGTGGATTCGTATTTGAGTGTGGTGAGAACTTGAGTGGAGCTAAATCTGCAGTGACAACTATTATTCCGGAAGAGGTTGTAAACGGTGCTACAAGAGTGAAGTGCATTCCTCAAACAGGGCGGACTCATCAAATTAGGCTTCACTTAAATTATATTGGTCATCCAATAATTGATGACCCCATATACGGCCCGAATGGTGATCAAAGTGGCCTTAAACTACAGAACTCTGCAATTAGCTTGCAGAGTTCCGGTTTAATAATCGATGAGATGAATATAAAAATTACAGCAGATTCTTGATTGTCTCCATTAGCCCTTTAGACTCTTCATCCTGCTTTTCAACTGAACTTGCTGTCCCCGGATATCTGAAGTTTTCTGTAGATACAACGAGCGTGTACTTGTTCTGCTTTACAGCATCAGCAGCGGCCATTTTAGCATACTTTTCTGCCAGGCAATCATACTGAATTTCAGCATTACCTGTCATGTTTACTTTAGTGGTTCCTGGAAATGAACTGTCTTCATCAGTCCGCCCTACAATAACTGATCCATTAACTTTTGGTGTACCAGCACCAGTGAATGCATCTGCATTTTCAAAAATTATTAATCCATTCCACTTAAAATTCCCTACCACATCCAGTTCAGCATCATATACTTCTCCGTCAACGCTTAAAGCACCTGTGGATCGAACAATTAAGATTCCAAAACCCTCAGGTGCACCACCGGCTAGTTTTGCGTAAGCATCTTCAACAAAAAAGACTCCCGGTTTTTCTGCAGATCCTAAATCTCCCTTGTAGTTATTTGAGATTACAGTGTGTTCTGCATTTTTCAATCGTGCAATCATCTCGTCAGTTGGTCGGTAGCTCAATTCTTCATCAACAGTAACGAGTGGTTCTTGACCAGTTAAGTTCTCACTTTTGAAGTCATCAGTTTTAATACCATGTTCACTTGAAGCTACAGTAAATGGAGGCTTGTCTTCACATTCGGAATGAGGTGACGATCCAAAAATTTTAGCATTCCCTCCCCCTTCAAGAGTGAAGTTGTCGGTAGGAAAAGAAATTGCGGAAACGAAGTCGGGTACTAATGAGCTGAAAGGCTGCACTAAGTAGTGGCTTTTTACCTCAACGGTGACGTTGTTGTGCTGATCACCCATTGGAGCACGTGAATAAACCCATATGAAATCCGGCTCCCAGTAATCATCACTTGGTATAATATCTACGTGGAGCTTTACTTCTAACCCTTGAACTTCAACAATCCACGGATTGTTAGAGCTGCCGTAAGTGTATGGAAAATCAGGATCTTGGTTTATCTCCTGCATGGCCATTTGAATGGCTGTGTGTGCGGCATTTTTACCCATTGTAAACTCCGCATAATTAACTGTACGTTCGGTAAGTGCCATCCCTTGATTCGCCGTATTGATTCCCATCAGTCCCACTGAAAAGAGAACTCCGGCTACGATAATTAACATTGCTCTACCCATAGTAGATCACCTTTTTATTAGTTGGTTTGTAAATTGACGGGAGTAAATCTCTTTTCCCAAACTGTGGTCACATATCGGCCTTCGCCAACAGACCGATTATAAATCTGTTCCCTGCTCTGAACTTCAAGTATCAGATGAATTTGCTTAACTCTGTCCAGCTGATTTTTCAATAACCCGGGTGCACTCATATTATCCTCTAAATCTTTTCCAACTTCATCATAGTACCTTAAAGCAAAGCGGGTAACGCCTGATCGAATCTCTGTTACATCCGGCGTACCTGTTGCTTCATACAATACAGTACGTGTTAAAATTTTGTGATTTGGATTTCCATGACCGGGATTATCATCAATCAGTTCCCATGTAATAAGATCCGGCGTTTTAGTTGGGTCGTTGGATAAGTTTCTGTAGAAACTGATTTTATTATTACGAGCCTCAAACAGAACTTTATTATCAACACTGTCATTATCTCTTGTTGATCGAATGACGTCATAGCCTGCATTTGGCAGGTCATCATTAATCATATCAGTGATGTTATTCAGATTGTCACGAACTATCTGAGTCATGGTTAACTCAGCAGAGCTATTTTGCATGCGAATGTTAACCATTGCAATGCTAAAGAGCAGTAAACCAGCGATTATGTAACTTGTAACAAGTGAAAGATTCATGGTTAGTCTGCGTAATAGTTTCTGATAAATTCGAGAGTATAAGTTCGGGGCTCGCTACCATCCCGTATAAACTCACTTTGTATATCAATTTCAATTTTCTTGAAAGTAGACTGTGTATTTATTTTGTTGAAACCAGGATAGTCAACATAAAAAACAGATACACAAATACTAAAATCGCCGTGTGTTGTGGTTATTGGTGGAGCATTTTCTGCACAACCATAACCATCATAATCATCAAAATCGTCAAATTCAGCCCGGGTAAACTCACCGGCATCAGGGCCGAGATTGGCCGGGGCTGTAAAACCGCCTGGTATAATAGCCGGTGGAGCAGCTGCATTTACTGTAACATTATCAAAACTTTTTGATCTGGCCTCTTCAATGATCTCCTGGCCAATTGAAATAATCTCTTGCTCCATTTCACCGCTGATCTGAATCATCGTATTACGATGTATCATTGAGTTGGCATTCATGAGTATAATCGAAAAAATGATTCTAGCTGCCCTTGTTTGAATTACTTCACTGTACCCGACCATAATTTTCCAATTAGTTGTTCAATTATAAGTACGTAGCTAGATCAAAATTGGATCGTACCACAATCGAAACGTTGATAGCAGAGGGAATCTGCTAGATCTATTATAAAGACAAAAAATGGATAATTTTGTTACAGATTTCTTAAAAATGTCTCTCAGGATTAAAAAAAACCAATAACTGTTTATGAACGACGATTGAACTGAATAAAGGTTACAAAAATAGTTGTGCAAATAAAAAAACCCTGCTGTGATATCACAACAGGGTTTAAATGCAAGTAGTGAAGAGCTACGTCTTCTTTATTTTGCGGTTTATTTATCCATCAGCTTTTTGAAG
>SKGY01000080.1 GCA_007117235.1 Balneolaceae bacterium | reverse complement strand
CTGAAGTTCAGGAGAGTGGAGTTCAACTAAATGTCACTCAAAACAGTACTCAGTTTTTGGTTGACATACAATCAAAAGATGTTGAAACCGGTGAAGCACTTCTACTATTCGCACATGTAAAAGGTGAAGTATTTTATGCCTCATTGGTGTTAATCGATGAAGGACAAGGAAGTGCAGTCATTCCTAAAGAGCAGTTTTCTACCGGTGTGGTTCACTTTACCCTACTTGATCCAAATGGACAACCGACAGCTGAACGACTCGCTTTTAATAAAAGTGACGTTGATGAGTTGGAGATTTATATAGAGCTCGACCGGGATACCTACACCCTTCGTGATGAAGCGGAATTAACCTTTTCAGTTAAAGATTTTGAGTCTAATAATCTACCGGCCCGACTTAGCGTCTCAGTATTTGACGACAATATAATAGAGTATAATCCTTACTATACAGACATTAATAGCCGTCAGAACCTGGAAACTGAAATAAAAGGGATTGTTGAAGATCCCGGTTTCTACTTCAGTGATCATGAAGAAGCCGACCGATATCTCGATATGCTTCTATTAACCCAAGGATGGCGCGCTTATGATATGGACAGCGTTACTGATCTTGAAGAACTGCACCTCTTCTCCCTGCCTGAAACCGGCTTTACCATCAGTGGATACGTGAAAAGTGGATTTCGTGGAAGACCCCTTGAAGATGCGACTGTTGTATTCTCT
The DNA here is from genome assembly GCA_007117235.1 of Balneolaceae bacterium. Classification (GTDB taxonomy): domain Bacteria; phylum Bacteroidota; class Rhodothermia; order Balneolales; family Balneolaceae; genus Rhodohalobacter. Next base: position 6,857 of record SKGY01000080.1, on the reverse strand, counting down.
TTAGGTGCAGGTGAAGAAGAGGTTCAGTTGAGTACCACGGATGCTGATGGACGTTTTATTCTGGACGATCTGCAGATTAATGGTGCTGATCTCATTAACATCCGAGCCAATGATGCTTCAGGTAGTGACAGAGTAAGAATTGAACTAGAAGAGCAGTTTTCAAATTTACCGGAATTTAGCGGAACTGTTCGTCCGGTTAAATTTACACCCGAACAAATTGATGAGTTTCCTGAAAATCGTGAATCAATCAGTCAACGGGCAGAATCTGCACAAATGGATATTGAACGATTTGTTGATGCTCAGATGGTAGGTGAGCTGGATGAAATTACTGTTACCGGTGAGAGAATTGAGCAAACTGATGATTTTGAACGCAGTCTTCGTTTTGGTGAACGTTCAAGCCAGCGAATCGACTTTGATGAAAACGAAACTCTTTCAAGTTTACCTTTTCTTCAGGCTCTGAACCAGATTCCCGGTGTAACTGCTAATCGTGTAAATGGACTCACAATCAGTACAGGATTTACCAACATCGGCGGTGGACCGTTACCGGCACCCATAATTATTATTGATGATATAGAGGCAGATTTTTCACAATTAGCAGATCTTTCAACTTTAGATGTTCAGACAGTTAATGTGTTCAGAAGATCATCTGAGCTTGGTTTTTTTGGATCAAGGGCAGCCGGTGGTGTAATAACCGTTCGTACCCGCCGTGGAGATGGCGGTTCTGCAGCAAATCAGCGAGGCTATATCACCGCAAGAGTTCAGGGTTACTACCCTCCCACTCAGTTTTATTCGCCGCGATACGGAATCACTGTACCGCGTGATATTGAGCAGGAAGACAACAGACTTACCCTTCATTGGGATGATAATGTTGACGTACCAACAAATGGACGTACGGTCCGATTCTGGACAAACGATGTTCCTTCAACCTACAGAGTTGTTGTTCAGGGGATAACAATCAACGGTCTGCCCTTTTCGGCCACAGAAACGTTTTCAGTTGAGCAATAAAATTTATTTCTTCAGTATTAGCATGATGATGCTATTTTTCTGCGCTTAAAATTGCCTAAGTTTTGAGTAGGACATAACATGAAACCACACATGTTCAAAAAGAAATTATATCGCTTACTCATCATATCAGTATAAAACGGCGTTGATGGAAAAAGATTTAGAAGAATGAATTACCTGATTGGCTTTAAGAAAATTCATCTCGTAATTAAATCACTTCTCTGTTTTTTCATACTAATTTGCATTTCAAATACATCCATCGCTCAGGATACCGGAATTGTCAGAGTTGTGGTGCTCTCTCAAGATGATGGTAACGCAATTATTGGAGCCAATGCAGTGCTCTATTCACCCGATATAGAAAGCCCTGAAATCATTTCAGCCGGAGCCACAGATCTGGATGGTCTTCATCAGTTTCAACGAGTACCTGCTGGTGAGTATCGGTTGGTGATAAGTTATGTGGGTCACCAGACCTACACTCGGTATATAAACATTGAACCTGATGATCGGCTCGTACTTCAACTATCGCTGGCAATTGATACTGAAATGTTTGATGAAATTATTGTTGAGGGTGAACGCATTACAACTACAGGCAGAGCAGGGCTTCGGAATATAACCGGCGAAAACCTGACCCGAATACCGACTCCGGGTGCCGGTGGTGACCTTATCAGTTTTATTCAAAGTTCACCGGGCGTTGTTTCATCGGGTGATCGTGGCGGAGACCTCTTTATTCGCGGTGGTACACCCGATCAAAACTACGTTCAGGTAGATAACCTTCAGATTATCAAACCATTTCATATCTCGAATCTATACTCCGCATTTCCTGCAGAAACCATTCAAAGTGTGGATATGTATGCGGGTGGTTTCGGTTCAAAGTATATGGGAGCCGTCTCTGCGGTTGTGGATGTACGCCTGCGTCCGGGTAGTAAACGGGCGCATTCAGGAAGTGCCTCTATAAGTCCCTATTTGGGCTCACTCAGCCTGGAAGGTCCACTCAATGAGAATCAATCATTCATTCTGATGGGCCGAAAATCTACCATAGAACAGTTCTCCCAAATGTATCTGTCTGATGAAATAAATCTGGATTTTTATGATATAACGGGGCGCTACTCTATACAGGGTGATAACATGAACTGTAACGTTACCGGAATCGGTACACAAGACAGAGGCCGAATCAATCCCGACCGTGAAGTTGATTTAACCTGGAGTAATTTTGTATTGGGAGCCCGCTGTTTGGGCTATAATGAGATGTTCTCACACCCAATTGAATTTACGGTTGGTTATACATCTTATAATAATAGCGAAAGCGATGCTGTGCAGACTTTTCGATCATCAGGAATAAGACAGTTTTATATGAAATTAGACCTCAAAGATGAGCTCTTTTCCATTCCTTTTGAATATGGCCTGGGGGTCAATTTCAGAAGTTATCAAACCGAATTATCAGAACGGTTTTCGGAATTTGAATCATTTGAAAGAGACGTGCCTATCGTATCTGTTTATGGCTCTCTGGAGTGGGATGTATCGGATAAGCTGACTATTCAGCCGGGCTTAGGTTCTCAGTTCACTCTTGATACAGATCCTACCCTGGAGCCAAGAGTTCGGATGTCATTTATGCCTGACGGTACACCGAACAGAGAATTCAGCGCAGCATTAGGCAGATACACACAGGTGCTAAACGGCATTACGGATGAACGAGATGCGGGAACCGTTTTTTCAGTACTGCTCCCAACCTCGCGGCGAGGGGCTACAGTTACACGACCTCTTACCACATCTATTCACTCAATTCTGGGTTATAGCGAACAGCTTGGCAATGCAGTCAGGCTCAACATCGAAGGCTACTACATGTGGCACAGATATATACCGGTCTCAAAATGGAATCCTGATGCAAGAATTGAAATTGAAACTGCCGAAGCCAATGCTGATGCATATGGTTTTGATGTAAATATGGAGTACAGTTCACGCACTTTTTATCTTTCAGCCGGTTACAGCTGGGCAAAGGTTGAGTATTCAGCAGCTTCGGGTGATTTAGGTGCATGGATTGAAGGTGATCTCTTTTCATACTCTCCACCTCATGATCAACGGCACAGTGTAAATCTGCTTGGCAGTGGTAGTTTTTGGGGATTTACTACAAGTGCCAGGTGGGAAATAGGTACGGGTCGACCCTATACACGTATTTATGGTTTTGATTTATCACTGCTTGTTCCACGGGAAAATCCAATTACTGATCCCGGAACAGCCCGAACAATTTTCACAGAGCCCTATGGTGATCGACTTCCTGTTTATCACCGGCTTGATGTTTCCGTCGAGCGCTCATTTCAGGTTTCTGAAAGAATATCAGTGGATACTCAAATTGGAGCCATTAATATGTATGACCGCAATAATATCTTTTACTTTGATGTGAATGCTCTTCAGCGAATTGATCAGAACCCTCTTCTGCCCTATCTCTCTATTCAAACCAACTTTAACTGATGATGAAATTATCAACATATCGCATCGGAATAATCAGTTTATCAGCACTGCTACTCATCACTTTCGGAATGATCGCTTGCGACAATACAATTGATCCCTTCGAAACAGAAGTGGGTTTATACTCTGTTTATGGCGGTCTTGATTTGAATAGTGATAGAAATTACATCAGGGTAATGGATCTGAATACGCCACTCAATTCTACTGATACAGATCTTAACGCCGTTGTGGAATTTGAAAACCTGAATACCGGATTTACAGAGATACTTGAAGACACGCTGGTACAATTTGATGGTGTAAATACATTTAACTTCATTAAGACAGGAGAGATTTTTCCAAAGACCAATTATAAAGTAACGGTTACCAGAGCTGATGGTTTATTCAGAGAGGTATTTACCCAAACTCCACCAAAATCTGATTATACAGTTGAAGGTGAAAACAGGAGCTGCTTTTTGCCTGTAATATTTACGCTGGATGAGGTAGGTGAAGACGACACGATTCTTTGGAATGTGAGTTTTGAGTATGATAATCGAATATTTGAGTCTCCACTACAGCTGTTTATTCCTCCTCTAAGAACTGAAGATGGAGGTTTGCAGGTCCAATTCAGACCACAGCAGGTATTGGATCCATTTTTTGGTGAAAACAGAGTTCAGTGTTATGAATTAACTGATGACAAATTTAATGTAGAGTTTGTGCACCACGGACCCGGTTATGAGTTGAATAGTTCTGACACAGATGGACCGGTTAAAACGAGTCGACTGATTGGTTTTTACAGAGAGATGGAGACGGTGGTTGTTGATACGACATGCGACACATATACCCGATGCAGCGGACCATTTTTTAAGGAGTAGCAAATAGACGAACTGATAAACTGCTCATTGCATGACTCTCTGTTTGATTGGAACAAACTGCTTTACCATGCCTTCGTGTAGTTTGTTGGCCAATACTTTACGGTCTTCATCTAAAACAGATTTAGCACCAAAAACAGCTCTGCATGTAATGCTCTTGTTTCTTGCCATTTGATACATGTGAGTGTGTAATGGTGCATCACCGTGCCAGCAGACCGACTCTCCCGCGGGGGTATCGCCCTCTTCTGTTTCATAGTAAAGCGTTACATAGTGAATTGGAATACCTGAGCTTGCCGGTACTTCAAGTAGTGGTGAACGAAGTGGTAAAATAGTTGAACCGTCTGACGTCCCTCCTTCCGGAAACAGGATAATACCGTGTTGCTCCTTTAAACTGGATGTCTGTTCTTTGTTGACCCTAGTCACATCTCGCTTTCGTTTTCTGTCTACAAAGATCACGCCAAGTGTTTCCGCCATAAACCCTAAGAATGGCCATGATCTCACCTCTTTTTTTGCTACAAATGTACCGTCCACAAGTCCGTAGAGCACTATGATATCAACGTAGCTTACATGGTTACTTACCAGATAGAATGGCGGCTCAGGTGCTGCACCTTCAGTTTGAATCTTGATATTCAGAATGAATGTTAGCCCGGCTGACCAAAATTCAATGAGTCTGTTTTTCCAGGGGATTGTAGAGGTGCGAAACAGTTTGAGAAACAGAAATACAGTGATGTAAATCGCATAGCAGAATAGCGTGTAGAGAATAATCCCAAATATTTTGAATAGTGCCTTTAGATGTTTCATAAAGGGAAAGTAATCACTTTCTGCTAAAAAAGTTATCTCATGATTACTTAATCCATTCGTAGCAATCATAAAATAATGAAATAGATAGCGACATTTTTAACCACGGCGTCACAGTGGAGGCACGGTGGACACAGCGTATGCTTTGGTTAGATCCGGGGAAAATCTTTTCAACCACGAAGTCACGCCTGCGTGCATTAGCACTTCGGTGCACAGGCACGAGGAATAGAAGTTTCACGAAGGCTTTTCCTATCGATTTTTAATTTGATAATGTAAGAGACGGTGTCACTCGTTTCTCTAAAGGAAGTTTAATTCCAAGCTTATCTGTCAGTTGAAATTCTACACGATAAATACCATAAAGAAACATTCGCGGGAACGTCAGAAATCAACATTCCTCAACCCGGCTTCACCACAAGGTTTATAATTCGCCCCGGAACAAAGATCTCTTTGATGATGGTTGAGCCATCAAGGTATTTCTCAATGTTTTGATGCTGTTTGGCCAGGCCGAGCACGAAGTCTTTATCCTTTGCCTTATCTGCCGGAACGTTAATGTTGGCTCGCACTTTGCCATTCACCTGAACCGGATACTCAATGGTATCGCTCTTCAGATACTCTTCATTGAATTGTGGCCAATCTTCGTAAGCGAGTGTCTCTTTATGACCCAGTCTGCTCCACAACTCTTCTGCGATATGTGGCGCGTATGGCGATAGAAGAAGTACAAACGGCTCTGCAATTGATCTCGGAACAGAATTCCATTGGTTGGCTTCATTCACAAAAATCATCAGCGCTGAGATCCCGGTATTGAATCGCATGGACTCAATATCTTCAGTTACTTTCTTGATCGCTTCATGCAGTACTTTCAGCTGATCGCGGGTTGGTTCATCATCAGACACGTTGAGCTTCTCCTCTTCCCCGTCGCCTAAAAACAACCTCCAGGTTCGATTCAGAAAACGATTGACCCCCTCTACCCCTTTTGTGCTCCACGGCTTCACCTGCTCCAACGGTCCCATAAACATCTCATAAAGTCGAAGCGAATCGGCTCCGTACTGATCAACCACATCATCCGGGTTTATCACATTGCCACGGGATTTAGACATTTTATGGGCTTTTGAGTCCACCGTTGTCTGAGTTCCTTTCATCACAAAACGATCTCCAACCTTCTCCACATCTTTTTCTGATATTGGGACTCGCGTAACATCATCTGATTTTGCTGCCTCGTCTGCAGAGATCATCTTTCCATCTTTTTCATAGGCAGTGTACTCCACTTCACCCAGAATCATCCCCTGATGAACAAGCTTCTGAAATGGCTCTTTGGTAGATACCACACCGCAATCATAGAGAACTTTATGCCAGAATCGTGCATAGAGAAGGTGCAATACCGAGTGCTCAGACCCGCCAACATAGAGATCAACCGGCATCCAGTAGTCTTCCTCACCTTTATCCACAGGTCCGCCTTCGTAATTTGGGCTGATGTATCTCAGATAGTACCAGCAGGAACCGGCCCATTGAGGCATGGTATTGGTTTCTCGCAGTGCTTTTTTTCCGGTTTCAGGATCTGTAGTTTCAACCCAGTCCGTAGCTCCTGCAAGTGGCGGCTCACCATTTTTAGTCGGCTGATAGTGATCCACTTCAGGAAGCACAACCGGCAGATCTTCTTCACGAACGGCTTTTGGTTCACCATCAACATGAATGATTGGAAACGGTTCACCCCAGTAGCGCTGACGTGAAAAGAGCCAGTCGCGAAGT
>SKGY01000208.1 GCA_007117235.1 Balneolaceae bacterium | reverse complement strand
TTGAGTTAAGCAGGAAACTCTACAGTAAAAATGGTGCCTTTTGTATCTGCATTTTTTATTTCAAATTCACCATTTAACTGAGAAGTCAGAGTAGATATTAGCTTCATTCCCTGAGATTCACTATCCATAGGATCCCCTTTCAAGCCTACACCATTATCTTCCACTTTCAACTGAAGACGTCCTTCTGATACTTCTTTAAGTTCAATATTAATGTAACCATCAGATATCCCCTTAAATGCGTGTTGATAGGCATTTACAACAACCTCGTTTAGTAAGAGTGAGAATGGAATAGCCTGATTGATATTCATTTTTATATTCTCACTATTTACGCGCCTGATGATACTTTTTGCCGGATCATTAAATGAATCTTCGATGCCTTTTGTAAGCTCTTCTATATAGTCGTCAATAAAAACATTTGCAAAGTTTTCAGTTTTGTAAAGTTTTTCATGAACCAGAGCAATTGATTTAATCCTCAATTGGCTATCTCGCAGTACTCCTATTCCCTCTTCACTTTTCAGGTTCCAGGTCTGTAGCTCAAGTAAACCGGTAATCACCGCCAGATTATTCTTTACCCTGTGATGGATTTCTGAAAGAAGAACGTTTTTCTCTTCAAGGGAGTCACTAATTTTCCTCTCAGCCTCCTTCAATACTGAAATGTCACTGGCAACAAAAATCATATCTGCCCTTTCTCCGTTTTTAGAAAGAGTAGAGTAAGAGAGGTTTACCGGAATTGTATCGCCGCTGTTAGTAACAAGTTTTATTTCCACCGGTGTTTCAAGTGAGCTATTTCTTTTTACACTCATTCTGAACTCTTCTCTCTCTTCACCTGAAATGAGATCCCAGAAGATTGTATCAACAAGGTCTTCAGAAGTAAATCCTATATTTTTATTAACAGCATTGTTGGCTAATAGAATTTCACCATCAGGATTAGTAACAATCAACATGTCACCCATCGACTGTATAATATTATTTACGTATGTGCGCGAGACCATGCTTTTGTTCAGATTCTCTGCCATACCGTTCAGAGTTTTGGCAAGATCTGAAAGCTCATCATCTGTGTTTAACTCAATCCTCTGAGAAAGGTTACCACTTCCCATCTCCTCAGCTCCAGCAGTTAATTCTGATATTGGCTTTGAAATTGATCTGTAAACAAGAGTAGCAAGTATCAACGATATGAGGAAAGCGAGAACAGAGTAGAGAACAATCTTGATTACCGTTTCATCAGCTTTTGTTTGTAAAACTTCCATTTGTAAATCGATACTTGCATAATTTGCCTTGCGCAGATCCTGAAGTACAGGTAATAGCGTATTCCTGAAATATGGTTCAATAGTGATGTTAAAAATCTCATTACTCATTTCAGGTGATTCATCCAGTTCATAAAGTTCTCTCACCAATGAATTATAGTAGCTGAACGACTGCCTTAGGGAGTCTGAAAGCTCAGTAATCTGAGTTGGATTCACAGATGATATTTCACCCGCAGAGGTTGAGGTTGCCCTGATCTTAGAGATATTATCAAGTGATTCGGAAAACTGGTCAAGGCTTTCCATAACAATTTGTCGAGACTGCCTTATTTGTGAAGAAACAAAAAGTGATTGATCTCCTGAATACCGTTTGGCCGACTCAGTGAGAAAATTTCGGGTATATAGCAGAGAGTTTTGCAACTCACCCGTCATTTCTGTTAGGGTCTGAAGTTGAGCTGAGGTAGTGAGATTTTCAGATATAAGATCATTTTTAATCTCATTGCTGAAATAATACGACACACCCCCGGTAATCAATACAAGAAAAGCTACTGTAAAGAAACTTAACAGTAATTTGGGTCCAATTCGCATGAAGCCGAATTCTAAATTATTAAAATCTCTCTCGGGTTAATCAACAAGTCGGCTTATAATAAGAACTTTCTGTCAGATCTGTGGATTTATCTCGACTTTTTTACAATCTGGTCAATAATTCATTAACTCATTTACGGCTTCTGATATTGAATCAACAGTTGGCAGAACGTGGTTCATTAATTCAACATTATATGGCATTGGGATATTGGGCATTGTTACTCGCTTAACAGGGGCGTCAAGGAATTGAAAAAGATCGTTAGATATTTCTGCACTGATTTCAGCTCCAAATCCTGCTGTTAACGTATCTTCATGAACGATCACGCATCTATTTGTCCGTTTTACAGACTCATATACAGCTTCTTTATCCCATGGCGAAATGGATCTTAAGTCAATTACTTCAACAGAGTAATCGGAGTTTTCAGCAGCCTCCTCACTTCTCTCACACATAGCGCCCCAAGTCACTATAGTTAGGTCATCACCTTTTCTGAGTGTTTTTGCTTTACCGAATGATACGATGAAGTCATCTCCCGGATAGGGTTTACGCGCATATTTTGAGTCGAGCAAATTACGATGCTCAAAAAAAATAGTTGGATTATTACTTCTCATTGCGGCCCTCAGCATTCCAACAGCATCTTCTGCATTACTTGGATAAGCAATTTGCCAGCCAATTATATGCGCAAAAAACACCTCGTGTGATTCACTGTGCCACGGATCGCCACACTTTGCAAATCCACCCGGCATCCGAACCACCATCGGAGCTGCAAATCTGTTCGCAGTTCTCCATCTGATTGTTCCAGTATTCTTGATCTGTTCTGTTGCAGGGTCAGCATACTTTCGAAACTGAATCTCAGCAACAGGCATTAAACCTGCATATGCTAAGCCTACAGCCCTGCCAATAATACCCTCTTCTGATAAACTTGTATCAAATACCCTATCTTTGCCGAATGTTTTTTGCAGACCCATCGTAGCTGCGTGCACCCCTCCCTTCGCACCAACATCTTCACCAAAAACAACCAGCTTATTATTCACTTCCAATTCATGCTCCAGGGTACGACGAACTCCTTCTACAATATTAATACGCTGTTTACCGGGACTAGGTGTCTCTGAAGCTTTTGGGAAATCAAAACCTTCGGGTAGTAAACCGCCTACCTGTTGAATCTCATCTGAATCCTTCGAAAAAACCAGATCTCTGACTTTATCTTTATCCGGATTGGGCCTATTCCACGCATCTTCTGCTGACTTTTTTGCAACCTTTTTGCTCTTTGACTGAATTGATTCCCACTCTTTTTTTGTGATTATCGATGGAACCATGAATGACTTCAACTTCATAAGAGGGTCATTTTTCAACTCTTCCTTAAGCAGAGAATCTTCTTTATACGCCTGATTATCCTGATAAGAGTGACCGTTTAACCTTGGAACAGTTAATCGTAATAGTGCAGGTCCATTACTCCCTCTAACATAGTTTACAGCCTCATCGATGTGGCCGTTTGCTTCCTCGGGACTTGTGCCATCACCATCAAAAATTCTCAAATTTTTAAATGAGTAGAGGTTGTTTGCAATATTAGCTCCCGGTGTTTGAAAATCACTGCTAACCGAAATTCCGTACCCATTATCTTCGATGAAAAAGAGAACCGGCAGATTCAGTGTGGTAGCCATTGTGAGTGCAGACCAAAACCCGTTTGTAGCTACAGAGCCATCACCTCCCAAAATCACAGAAATAGCTTCTGAATAAGCATTCTCCTTAAGAACGTCTTTACGATATTGTATAGCCTGAGCCCAACCAGCAGCAGGCGTATACTGAGACCCAACATCACCCGCCATTGGTAATACCTTCACTCCATTTTTAGTTGGCATGTTGCAAACCACTCCGATATCACGTCCATCACTATATCCACCTGACTTTGCCATGCCGGATGCAATAGCATCTTCAGGAGTAAGCCCAAGAGTTAACATTAGAGGACGAGACCTGTAATAAGCACTTGCTGCATCATTGGAATTGGTCAATTTCATACCTAAAAGGATCTGCGCCAGTTCATGCCCCCGGGCAGAGAATTGGTAAAGAATCTTTTTATCCGGTACCAGTTCACTCTCCTCAAGATCATCTATCGATCGTGATATAAGCATTAACTCAGCAACCTTTTTCCAGTCTACCTGTTGGTCAGAACTTTTCTTTTTACTCATGAATAGTAGGTATCTTTAATTTCTGTAAACTTCCTTAAAGCTTTCTTCAAAGTGAGTCATTTCTGACTCTTTCCCAATTGTGATACGTACACAGTTCGGCAAGCCAAACGCGTTGATTCTTCGTAATATAACACCCTTTTTAAGCATCTCATCGGTAAAATTTATAGCGGCCTTCTCATCTTTCAATATCATCATTACAGAATTTGAAATAGAAGGTTTAAATGAGACATTGTGTTCATCAAAAAAGCGGTACAATCTTTCTTTGCCTTCATTAACAAGGTCAACACTTTTTGATAGAAAATCTATGTCATCATAAGCGGCTAATGCGGCTGCCTGAGCCGGAGCTGTCGGTTCAAACGTAAGTTTGGTTTTTAACATCTCGGTAATTAAGTCGGAATGGGCAATGGCATAACCAATTCGAAATCCGGCAAGCCCGTAAGCTTTTGAAAATGTTCTTAAGATGATGACGTTATCTTTTCTGTAATCCAATGCCGGCAGGTAATCAGGTGTATTAACTGCATATTCATAGTAGGCCTCATCTGCTATTATAAGTACATCTTCGGGAACTCCATCAATCAGTCGCCTGTACTCCTCGCCAGTTAAGTATGTCCCTGTAGGGTTATTCGGATTTGCGATATAAACCATTTTAGTTTCTGAATCTATCGCATTTAAAATAGCGTCAACATCAAATTTATACTCCTCCGTTACAGGGACTTTTTTTAGAGCTATACCCTGAACCCCTGCCTGCACAAAAAATCCAACAAATGTGGCATCTGCCGTAACGGCATTTTCATTCTCTTTAAAAAATGTTCGGCATAAGATTGAGATAATACTTTCTGAACCTGCTGCAAGCATCACTTCAGATTCTTCTATATCATTACGCTTAGCAATCGCGTGTCTCAACTGTTGAGCAACAGGGTCCGGATAATCTTGAATATTATTTAACACAGAGAGAACAGCATCTTTAACCCTGACACTGCATCCAAGTCTGTTTTCATTTGATGCAAGCTTAGAAATGGTATCAAGGTTATATTTGTTTTTAACCTCTGCGATGGTCTTGCCCGCTACATAGGGCTTTAACCGCTTAATATTTTCAGGTAAAATTTTATCAACATTCATGTATAATAGACTATGTTTTTTTGCATTACTTTAATTGCAAATTAAACAAAGAAGGCTCTGAATTTTTCAGCCCAAAGAAACGAAAAAAGCGCTACCAATCGCAAAATAAGCTTTCATTTATACAGTAAAAAATTATCACAAACTTTAATAAGTATTCAGGAAATATGTCTGACAAACGAATTTTATTAACAGGAGCTAGCAAAGGAATAGGGTATCAGATCGCCAAATCTTTAGTTGCGATGGGGCATCAGTTAATAGCAATTGCCAGATCTGAAAAAAAACTACTACAGTTGAAGGAGTTTGCTCCTGATCAAATAGAAATACTTGCTTTAGATATTACAACAGATGACTCGGCCGATACGCTGAAAAATTATTTTATTGAGCATGACCTAAAATTGGATGCATTAATACATAATGCCGGTTTATTGATCAACAAGCCATTTATGGATCAAACTGATAGTGATTGGAGGAAACAGATGGAAGTTAATCTATTCGCACCTGTTACAATCACCAGAACGTTACTACCATTTTTTAACGAGGGTTCCCACATATTGAGTATCAGCAGCATGGGTGGATATCAAGGAAGTAGTAAGTTTCCCGGCCTATCAGCTTACAGTGTATCAAAAGGTGCATTATCCATTTTAAGTGAAGTTTTAGCAGCTGAACTTTCTAATCAAAAAATTAAAAGTAATGCACTCTGCCTGGGAGCTGTTCAAACTGAAATGCTTGTACAAGCTTTTCCGGGATTTGAGGCGCCACTTTCACCAAAAGAAATGGGAGATTATATAGCTAATTTTGCTGTAGATGGGCACCGCTTTTACAACGGTCAAATTCTACCAGTCACACTTGGCAATCCGGGATAATCATTATGATGAAAAGATCAATGGTAATTACTAAATTGGCGACTGAACATAAATCAATACAATTCTGAATGTTTAAAAAAATTACGGTTTCTGTACTCGCGCTTGCTCTGGTAACCTTATTATCTGTTGATGTAAAAGGTCAAACAGGTAGCCTCTTAGGAGGAAACATTTTTAATAGTGCAATCACCGGAACCGCAATTGGCGCCGCTACCATGGGTGTCACTAACAACAGTGACTTCACCCCGCTCAGAGTTGGATTAGGTTCAGGAATTTTATTTGGTGCCGGCATGGCCTTGTATGATGTAACTACGCTTCCATCAGGACAACAATTCTATATTTCAGGACTTATTAACAATGGTAACAATACATCTATAATTCTTTTATTAGATACGATGTACGGCGCAGCAGGGGGCGCACTTATTGGTTCTGCAGTAATGCTTATCGCTAACAAACCTATAGTAGACGGGCTTCAATATGGGTCAAGCATCGGCACGTTTGCCGGTTTTGGACTGGGTCTTTTGGATATATTTATTTTTTCAGAACGAAATGAAAATTACATATCTAGCTCTATGTCTGAGAGACATTCACTGATACAGTTTTCTGACAGTAATTTAAACATTGGTCTAATACAGCCCCGACTATACTCATTCAACGAATTTTCTGATAACTCACTCTCAGTTGAATTTACCCCGGGCCTGCAGTTGCTATCAATTAATAAATCTTTTTAACTCTTCTTCACCTTAGCAGTTGCAAGAGTTTTAATGAGTTCACGAACAGTATTCGTATGTCCTGATAATGATGGATTGATGCCGTCACTCAAATAGTACCACGCCTCCGTTGGATTACCCATTCGTTTTCCGAGTGGATCTACAATGAAGCCAGATTTTCCAAGCAGGATCTGTCTTACTTGAGACAAGTCACTTTCATTTATTTCAAAATCAAATAATTCCATCTCCTCCAAAAGCCCGGGTACTGCCGGTGGTGGGGTAATCCATATTGGCGGATTTTCAGTAACTGTCTTTATAGCATCCTCAATTGTTGTCAAGTTCTCCCATGTTTCTGATAGAGGCAATAGTGTTCTGTTTTGAAGAAAGTTGGGCCTGATTGCGTCAAACATACCCAGAGAGACAATCACCCAATTCGGTTCATGACTCAGAACATCCCTGTTAAATCGTCTTAGTGCCTCTGAAGTTGTGTTATTAGAAATTCCTGAGTTTATAAACGTAAAGTCAGCATCAGTGACAGTGATATTAAGTACGTTTTCAAATATTGAAAACCAACCCTGCAGATCATCTGTCGATGAGTCTCCAATTGCTACAATGGTGTCATCAGTTTCAAATGGCAATTTATCAATCCACTCAATAATGTCATCCTCTTTCAGTAGTTCAAGGGCGGCTTCCTTTGCATTTTCTTCAAACATATCTCGAAGCTTGGTAAGCTCTTCGAGTTCTAATCCTAACAAACCGGCTATATGCATCTCGTTTTTAATTCCCGGTAGCAGAGGAAACTGTTTTTCAATATTAAGAAATTGGACTAGATATTTTTCCAGTGCTTCTTTTTCTTTTGATGTTGCTTTATGTGTCATTTTTTTACTTACACTAATA
>SKGY01000077.1 GCA_007117235.1 Balneolaceae bacterium | reverse complement strand
ATACGTACTTTGAAACATGTTCCTCATCGTTGTGACGCTGCTCACATCCCAACTGTTCAAATCCTGGTTGAACGATCTTAAGTAGGCAAACATCTCACTCATATCGGTTACACTGCTTACATCCCAGTTGGTGATATCACTATCGAAAGCATCAGCATGAAAAAGCATGCCGCTCATATTGGTTACATTGCTCACATCCCAGCTGCTTATATCCTGGTCAAAGTATTTATCTCCATAAAACAGATTGCTCATGTCCGTAACAGGTGATGTGCATACTGTAGACTTATCCAACGCCGGCTCCAGCATGTCCCGGTCAACCGCTTGGTATAGAACATCGTTAACCACGCCATATTCGCCGGGTTCTGCCTCAGGGCAGCGGATGGTCACCCCGTTTTCATGAAGAAAAAACTTGTCGTTACTGAGTTCCACGAAGTTGGCTGAAAAGACGAGGTTCCGGTTAACGGTAAGAAACAGGGGGTTGTCGTCACCCGACTGGCCATCACCCCACCAGCCCACAAAGTGATACCCCTCGTTAGCGATGGCTTTCAGCTGAATTCTATCCCCGCTTTTATAGAAACCAACTTCCATCGGTTCAATAGTGCCTGCCCCTTCGGGTTCGATTAATACCGTTATACGGTAAATGTATGCATCACCGGGTTCATAGAAATTGCTGTCACTGCAGGAAATAAGCCCAAGTGCCAATAGAAAGAATAAAGTATAACGTGAGGTGTCCATAATGGCTTTTCTCTTTGATTAAAGCAGCAAAGTAACAGGGAAGGGATACCTCAGACTTGGCTATCTTATGTATTAATAATACTCTATTATAACTATCGTTGTAACAAGGCGCAACTGTATTGTGGGGTGTGGGGTGTTTTTTGATGTCTCCATATGGAGTTTCCAACACACATCTTTTTAACTCGCCTCGTAAAATGAGAGATGACTTTGATATTGATTCAACTCGAAAACATCTTCTAAAATTGAAAACATTTTGATCTACTCTTTTGAAAAATAATTTATATGTAATTAAACGTTCGTATTTAACTAAATTCTTCTTATTTTTCGGGTCTATCTAAAAACAGGATTTTGAATTTTTACTACTTTAAGTCATGAAACGCACTTATCAACCAAGTAAACGTAAGAGAGCTAATAAGCACGGATTTCGCAAACGAATGAAAGATGCTGACGGCCAAAATGTACTAAGGCGCAGACGTGCGAAAGGACGTCATAAGCTTACCGTTAGTGATGAAAAAGGACCGAAATAGTCCAAATCTCTCTAAACCAGATCACTCTCTACCACGATCTAAAATTCTTCGGGGCAGGAAAAATTTCCAGCGCCTGTTCGAAAATTCGACTGTTTTGAACTCAAAGTCTTTTCAATTTCGATACCGGTTATACTCCGATCCAGCTGAAGGTTGCTATATCGGTTTCGCCGCTCCGAAGAAAAAAATTGCTCAAGCTGTAAAACGAAATCGTGTAAAAAGACTTCTAAGAGAAGCTTACAGAACACGGCAATCCCATCTCCAGGACCTATTTGAATCATCCTCTTTTGGATTTCATGGATTATTCATGGCTAATTTTGAGCATGCTTCGGTCCAAGAAATCTCAGAGGAGATGGATATACTGCTGCCAAAAATTCGAGAACGACTTTTACAGAAAATAAACATCCCCAGTCAATCGGAACCACCTAATAACATCTGACCTTGGATAGAAATACAGTAACAGGACTTTTACTAATTGTCGCTTTAACTATAGCGTGGGGCTGGTTTACAATGCCAAGCCCGGAAGAGCTGGAAAGGCAACGAGTTGAACGAGCTGTACAAGACAGTATTGCTGCTGTTCAGGCAGAGCAAGATAGATTTGATAACGGTGATCAATCCGATCGTGAAATAGATACCGAATTCAGACAACAAACTCCGTCTGCAGAAGCACCCACAGAAACTCGCAGAGCCGTTCTTGGTGTTTTTGATGAAATCGGATATCCTGACACTCTCCTTACTACTGTACGAACCTCGCTTTACGAAATCGAATTTACAAACGTAGGTGCAGGACCTGCTGCAATTACTCTCACAAACCACCAAACCTGGGAGAGTGAACCGATGCAGCTTATTGCAGACAACAGCAGATCTGCATATTCATTAGGGTTTTTATCTCAGCAGAATTACAATATTGAAACAGATCAGCTTGTATTTGAGCCCCTATTCCGCGAACAGGAGTTCTCACTTTCTGATGGTGAATCCGCACAACTGGCATATCGTTTACAAGTAGACGACTACTCATCTATCGTATTCACTTATACAATCTATGGTGACCGATATGCATATGACCTTGATGTTGATCTGGTAGACATGGGGAGGTACATCAGCGGTACGAACGTTGATTTTGGCTGGAAGCCACGATTAAACTTATCAGAAAGAGATGTTGCTCAAGACGCCCAAGCCACTGCAGGGTATATATATGCAGGCGGTACCTTAGAAAAGTATCAACTGTCTGATTCAGGCTCAATGGAAGAGAGAATAAATGGCACAATCGGATGGGTCTCTACCAGAACTCGATTTTTTGGCCAGTTTATTAAACCGGTTACTACATCTAATGCTGCAACAATTGTAGGTGAGATAGATGGCCCGGTTGGAGAGTTTGGCACCAATCATCACTATCAGTCCTACATTCAGAGTGGAATTGTTAATAATCCCACACTCTCTTACGAGCTGTACTCAGGCCCGTTGCGCTACTATGACTTAAGAGATTTTGACAGTAATGCATATGACGTTGTTGAAATCGGATACGCCTTGATAAGGTGGTTTGCTGATCCTCTGGTAAGATATGCGATCATTCCTTTCTTCATGTTAGGCAGCAATTTTATCACAAACTTCGGGGTTTTAATCATTCTGTTCGGAGTTGCAATCAAACTGATTCTCTTCCCTCTAACTCAGAAGAGTTTCAAGAGTATGGCTGCAATGAAGGAGCTTCAGCCGCAAATGAAGGAGATCCAGGAGAAGTACAAGGATGATCCGAAGAAGCAACAGCAAGAGACGATTGCCCTATATAGAAAAGCGAAAGTGAATCCGCTTGGTGGTTGTTTACCGATGCTGTTACAGTTTCCAATTTTGATCACGATGTTTTTCTTTTTCCAAAACTCGATGATTATAAGACAGGAGTCTTTCTTGTGGGCGAACGACTTGTCAGCTCCCGATTATATCTTAAGTCTGCCGTTTAGCATTCCATTCCTTGGCGATCAATTGGCCGGATTTGTATTGTTGATGTCAGCTGCCATGTTCTTACAAATGAAAGTAAGCGGAGGCATGAGTAGTGCTGCACCAAGCAGCGGTCCTAACATGAAAGTGTTTATGTACTTCATGCCTGTCATGTTGCTTTTCATCTTCAACAATTTTGCATCGGGACTGAGTTTATACTATCTCGTTTACAATGTTCTTTCGATCGGCCAGCAGGTTCTCATCAATAAGCAGATTGCCGCTAAAAAACCGGAAGAGATTGAAAAAGCAAAAGAGTCTGTGAATAAAAAGCTGAAGAAGGGTAAGAAAAAGAAGAAGTAACTCTTCAGGCATAACACATCCCTTATTCTACATAAGACCGATACAAATAACTATCGGTCTTTCCTTTTCTTATTTGCTGCTAAAAATGTTAATATTAGCATTCTATCAGCCATTTATATCGGCAACCAGGAACCAAATCAACTCTATATAAATTGTGATTAGCATGACACACAAAAATCTGATCATATCTCTGATTCTGTTTCTGGTCGGCACAGCTTTTGTTTTGCAAGAAGATGATCAGTCAGACCAGAATGCATCACAAGTTGAATCAACTGAGCCATCAACGGTCAGTATAATTCGAGTTGAGGGTACTATTGGCCCAACCAGCACGCAGTACATTGAAAGAGGGTTACAGAAGTCAATCGAAGCTGGTGACGAAGCGCTCATAATAGAATTAGATACCCCGGGGGGACTACTTGATTCAACTCAGGATATTGTTCAAATACTTTTAGGCTCATCACATCCAACTGTCGTTTATGTGTCTCCACAAGGTGCTAACGCCGGGAGTGCCGGCACGTTTATCACACTTGCTGCACACATTGCAGCGATGGCGCCGGCAACTAATATCGGTGCAGCCTCACCTGTAGCAATGGGTGGTGGAGAGATGGATACAGTAATGCAGAAGAAAATTTTCAGTTATTCAGAAAGCTATATAGAAACCATTGCCGAACAACGTGATAGAAATGTTGAATGGGCAAAATCTGCAGTTAGAGATGGCGCATCTATATCGTCAAGAGAGGCTCTTGAGATAGATGTGATTGATATTATTGCGACTGATATCTTTGACCTGCTTGATCAGATCGATGGTCTTGAAATAGAAGGGAAGACGCTCAATACCCGAAATGCCTCTCAAAACAGAATCCCACAAACGCTAGCGGAGATATTTTTTAGCTTCATTTTGAGGCCTGAAGTCATGTTAATTCTAACATTAGTTGCTATCTATGGAATCATCGGTGAGGTAACTAACCCCGGAGGAATTATACCCGGAGTAGCGGGCGTAATTGCCCTGATATTACTACTATATGGTGTTGCTGCAATGCCAATAAATATGGCCGGTTTTTTGTTGATTGGTCTGGCTATTATATTGTTTGTGGCCGAGGCAATTACGCCGGCATTCGGACTTTTAATTACTGGAGGAGCCGTGGCTTTCTTTTTGGGTGCACTTATGTTATTTCAGGACCTTCCTGAAGAGATGCAGATTTCAGTCTATTGGCTGATACCTGCTACATTATTGACTGCAGGTTTCTTTGCCTGGATTGTTACCTATGGTATTAAATCCCTCTTTGCACCTGTACGATCCGGGCTTGAATCTACAATAGGCAGAACAGCTGAAGTAACAGACGCTATTTTACCACACCAACCGGGGAAAGTTTTCTTTGGCGGTGAATATTGGACAGCTGAAAGTGAGCATACATTTAATGAAGGCGATAAAGTTGAAATCGTTGAGTACAAAGGACTTCGTGTGATTGTAAAACCAATAACAGAAAAAACCGAAACAAAGGACGCAACAGAAGGCTCGATTAAATGATGCCAATCACTGCGATTACTCGTTCTTGAGTTTCAATTAACTTATTAATCTAAGGAGCTACACTATGGACAATCCGGGTGATTTAACAAATATGCTGGTATGGATTATTACCTTCGTAATATTCTTGTCAGTATTTCTACCTCAAATGTTTAAAATTATGAGGGAATACGAACGAGGCGTTGTATTCCGTCTTGGTAAATACCAGTCTACAAAAGGACCAGGGCTTATCATACTTATTCCCTTTATCGATAAAATTGAACGCGTAGATCTTCGGGTTCTCACGATAAATGTTGAAAGACAGGAAGTGATCACCAAAGATAACGTTACCGTTAATGTTGACGCGATTACGTTTTTCAGAGTTGTTGATGCAGAACGCGCTGTTATTCAGGTAGAACGCTACATAGCAGCTACGTCGATGTTTGCTCAAACCACTCTAAGGAGTGTATTGGGACAATTTGAGTTGGATGATTTGCTTGCACAAAGAGACAAGATTAACAAGCAAATTCAGGACATCATCGATAAGCACACAGACCCATGGGGAATTAAAGTGGTATCTGTTGAGGTGAAGGATGTAATTCTGCCTGAGTCGATGAAAAGAGCAATGGCGCGTCAGGCTGAAAGTGAGCGTGACAGAAGAGCTAAAATCATTAATGCTCAAGGTGAATTTGAAGCTGCCACCAAACTGGTTGAAGCTGGTAAAATGATTGAGAAGACACCAACCGCACTGCAATTGAGATATCTGCAAACTATGGTTGAATTGAGTGATGAAAACTCAACATTCACATTTGTACCTCTTCCAATGGACTTTCTTGAGTCATTCAGGCCAAAAAATAAGGTTGACTAAAGTACCAGGTGACTGTTTAGTTAAACTAAAACCCGATCATAACAGGTCGGGTTTTTTTATTTTCTATCTGTTCACCTATTTTCCTATGCAACTACACATCAAAAATTTCTTATGAAAAACCTACTCTCTATTGTATCGATACTTGTTGTATCTGCTCTAATTTTTATCTCTTGCGACAACAATAATCAAACCCAAAAAGATTGGGCGATTGCTCTTCACGGTGGCGCCGGCACTATATCTCAAGACCTGCCTGATTCAATTAAACAGCAATATTACCGTGGACTTGAAGAGGCATTAAGAGTTGGCGAATTGATCCTCAGAGATGGTGGTTCAGCGCTTGATGCCGTTGAAATGGTTGTCAGAAATCTTGAAGACAACCCGCTTTTCAATGCGGGGAAGGGATCAGTTTTTACGAAAGAAGCACGACATGAGCTGGATGCTGCCATCATGGATGGAAGCACATTGGGTGCCGGAGCCCTTACCGGATTAACCACCGTTAAAAACCCAATTTCTTTGGCAAGAAAGGTGATGACAGATTCACCACATATTTTCTTTTCTGGAATTGGTGCTGAAGAGTATGCAAATCAGACAGATGTAGAGCGGGTTGAAAACGATCATTTTCATACTCAAAACAGATATGAGCAGTGGGAAAGAGCTCAGGAGCAATCATCTGCCGTCGAAGCTCCGAAAACTACTATCTACGATTGGATTGAAGATCTGAAATTTGGTACTGTGGGTGCCGTTGCTCTTGATAGCGATGGTAAACTTGCGGCTGCAACATCGACAGGTGGTATGACCAATAAGCAATTTGGCCGTGTAGGTGATGTGCCAATTATCGGATCAGGAACTTTCGCCAACCACATTGCCGCTATTTCTGCAACAGGGTGGGGTGAACAGATCATGAGAAATGTGTCTGCTAACACCATTGCAAATCACATGGAGTTTACCGGCTCATCTTTAGATCGCGCCATGCAGTTTGTGCTTAATGAGCGTTTAAACCCCGGTGATGCAGGCTTTATCGCCGTTGACAGAGTTGGTAATATTTCCATGCAGATGAATACAAGCGGTATGTTTCGCGCTTCACTTGATTCAGACGGAAACCGAACTGTCATGATTTGGGAAAATGAATAGTTAATTTATTCCTGGATGAAAAAGCTCCCTGCGACGGTATGGAGCTTTTTTTATAACCACTACTTTTTCTGTTTTCAACAAACTCTTTGTACCATTTATTAACCAATCAATAATTTTAATACCACCACATTCATGAAGTCCATAGAAAAAATTGACCTGGAATATCTAAAGAAGTCTGAGTACAAAGAGCTTCAGGAGCTGATGAAGAAATGCTACCCCAGCATTACTGATCCAACGTGGAATAAATCGCAGATTGAAAAGCTGATCGAGATTTTCCCTGAGGGTCAGATTGCAATAAAAGTGGATGGAATAATCGTGGCTTGCGGACTATCTATTATCATCGATTACTCAATGTTTACTGATCGTCATAAGTATCTCGACATCACAGGCAACGATACCTTTGATACTCACACATCAGATGGTGATACTCTGTATGGACTTGATTTGATGGTGCACCCTGAGTACCGCGGACTCAGACTGGGGCGCCGGCTATATGATTACCGAAAGGAGTTATGTGAAGAGCTGAACCTGAAAAGCATTCTCTTTGGGGGCCGATTGCCAAACTTTCACATGTATGATGATATCTCAGCCAAAAAGTATATCGAAAAAGTTAAGAGCAAAGAGATACACGATCCGGTTCTGAACTTTCAGCTATCAAATGATTT
>SKGY01000021.1 GCA_007117235.1 Balneolaceae bacterium | reverse complement strand
TGGAACAGTTAATAGAGGTAGCTCTAACAACAGATCCGGTGGAGCGGTAAATCGCGGAAGATCTAACAACAGAGGAAGCAGCGGAACCGTTAACAGAGGTTCAAATAACCGGTCAGGAAATTCTTCTTCTACAGGAAGAAGCCGATCGAATAATGAATCGCTATCTGCGGTAGAATCTAGGTCAGGATCTGAAGCTTCCGCAACTCATCAATCAACTACAAGTTCTATAATTCAGGTTCCAAGAAATAGCTCGATAATTAATAGGAATTCTGCTGCTAACGTATCATCAGGAGTTACTTCTAACCGAAGCAATTCAGTTACGTCAACTACTCAACGAACTGCTGTACAGAATAGAGTTACATCTACTAATGTAAGGTCAGGAGCAGCAGTGTCATCGGAACGTACAGTTGTGCAAAATAGAATAACAGCTCCCAGAACAGAATCTGTTTCAGTTGATAGAAAGAGTGAAGTCACTACCTCAGAAAGGAATAGTGCTATTAGGAATGCGGCAAGCAATCAGGCATCAAGGTCGTATCGCGCTCCCAGTTCCGTTAGGAGCACTCCAGCTGTATCATCAAACAACTCGTCAAGGGGCTCGTCAAGCGTAGGTACAAGAAGCACTAGCAGATCCGGATCGTCATCTTCATCAGGAACCGTTAACAGATCATCAAGTAGCGATAACTCAAGCAGCAGTAATGCCAGATCACGGACTGCAAGCAGAGGAAATTAACCGATAGTAATCTATCTCATACACAATAAAATTTAGCTTTACACAGGTGAAGTATGTATAAAATTCTGACTTTCGCAGCTCTTGTTTTTTTAATTGGTAATTTGGGTTTTGCGAATAAAACACTTGCACAGCAAACCAATCCAAACAACCCGCTTCTTTACAGTAATCAGGCTACTATGTTTGGTGATCAGGGAAGTGCATTTGATCCCATATCGATTATAATGCCGGGTGTGGCTTATAATGCAGGATTTGGTTCTTTTATTGATAACCCCGCAAGTGCGGCTCTGTTTAAGAATAGCTTTGGTCAGTTTGGCCTTTCTTACAGAATGGTTGATGAAAATAGTCAATACCTTGGAAACAGCAGTACACTTGACGACAGACAAACCAATCTTTCAAATTTTGGTATTGTCTATTCATTTCCTACAACCCGCGGGAGCCTGGTTGCAGGAGCAGGATACACCCAACATACATCATTCAACAGAGCATTTGGATTTAGGGGAAGAAATAATAATTCAACGATAACTGACAATTTTAAAGCTCCCGGTTCTACCTATTCTGATATTGCATTTGGCACGTTTGCCACTGACTATGGTGATGAGTTTGAAGATTGGGATGAATCGATTTTCAGAATAGGATTTGATCAACTTGGAGATTATCTGGGAATAAGGCAGCAAGGAGAAATTATTCAGAGGGGTTATGGCGGTGAGTACTCTATGTTTATGGCCACAGAGTTTCAGCAGAATTTAATGATCGGTGCAAGTATTGGAATCTTGAATGGCCGGTTTAAGTATGACAGGCTTTTTCAGGAGGTGGATGAATTCAATGACTATGACGGCCAGATCATTGACAGTAATAATGATGGAACCGGTGATACCGATATCGACAGAATTCTTTTAGAAGATGATCTAACCAGCAGATATAACGGATTTCGAGTGAGAACCGGTTTTCTATACAGGTTGAATCAGAATTTAAATATTGGTGGAAGTTATACATTTGGCACCAAAATATTTGTTGATGAGCAGTTCAATGCAAGTATAACCAGCTCGTTTGATAATGGTGTAGATTTTGAGGACAACCTAAATACGGAATTTTCATATAACGTCAGGTTTCCATCAAAAGCAAGCCTTGGTTTTGCCGTAAAAGATCTTAACGGGTTAACTGTTTCTGCTTCAGCTGAGTATATCGACTATT
Organism: Balneolaceae bacterium; assembly: GCA_007117235.1. Lineage (GTDB taxonomy): Bacteria > Bacteroidota > Rhodothermia > Balneolales > Balneolaceae > Rhodohalobacter. The sequence continues at coordinate 5,832 of SKGY01000021.1, read as the reverse complement.
CTAAGACTCGCATTGAATTCAATGACGGTAATTTGTTTGAAGATGAATTATTAGAGAACGAGTTTATTAAGGATACTTACCGCCCGGTTTTAAATTATAAAGCGGGTTTGTCATATCAATTTAATCCGATGTTTACAGTGAGAGGTGGTTATAGTTACTTACCAAGCCGCTTTGATGGTGGTTCCGATGATAGAAACGTTTTTGCTTTAGGTGCAGGCTTTTCACTCACGGATGATGTCAGACTAGAACTGGCTGCTCAATACGCTATTTGGGAAGAAGAGACAACAGTTTATGATTACGCCGTTTATAACTATTCAGATTTGCCGGATAACCCACCTTCATTTTCATTCAGGTCAGAAAGTGCAATTCGTTCTGTAGATAGATGGAATGTGTTGGCCACACTTAAATTCAGGCTAAACTAAAATACGTTTCCCGAAAAGCATTAATCGTTATTTTCGCGTGGATTAACACTCAGTACAGCAGTTTTTACATGCCTGATTAGGTTGGCTGTTGTACTCCCCATCATCAAGTAGTTAATTCCGGTCCGGCCAACAGTAGACATCACGATTAAATTATATGGATTCTCTTTCACGTGCTTGAAAATTGCCTCATGCGGAGAGCTTGGAGATGTGATTAGTTTACGATTTACTTTTCCTTTAAATGAACCAAAATGCTCCTTTTCGACTAGTTTCAATCGATCTTCTCGAATTCTCTTAATGGATTTATCATCTGACTGTTCATCCATTTTGTCGTAGCTTAGGACGTGCAAAAGATCGATATCTGCCTTGGCTTTTTCGGCAATGTTTATGGCGTATGGAAATGCAACTGCAGAGTTATCAGAAAAATCTGTAGTAACGAGTATTTTCTTGAATGATTCGACGTTTGATTCATCTTCAACTACTAACACAGGTGTGTGTGATAAGCGTAACACTTTCTCTGCTACAGAACCGAGTAAAAACCTTGTGAACCCGGTACGACCGTGAGTACTCATTACAACAAAATCATAATTTTCAGACTCATCAATTATACTTTGTGCGGGATTACCCATTGAGATGATCGGGTCATTTAATCGGGCATTGTCTGCTTGTTCATTTGAAAACAGTATGAGTCTTTCATAAAGATTTTTTTCAATCTCTTCAAAATCCTGATAAACCTGTGAGCTCATACCCAGTGCGTACGGTTCATCCATTTCAGATATTGGTATGTGGGAGTGAAATGGAGTTATTGAAGCATTTATTAACTTGGCGAAACTGTTTGCAACCTGTAATGCCTTTTTACTTAAATCTGAAAAATCAACGGGGACCAGAATTTTCATAACTCTTGGATGATGTGTGAACGATTATAATTAAATTCACGAAAAAAGTTGAAAAGAAAAAGTTTATGTGAGTAAAACGGAATTAAAAACCTATTAATCTATTCTTTGCTAAATCGCTTTTTCATAATCCAATGAATGATGGGAGGGGCAACAATAAGTGCAATAATAACATGCCCCGTATGCAGATAGATTAATAGTGTGGCCAAAACAGATACCAACACAATAATCCATGTTATAAGCCACACAGTTTGGTTGGTAGTCATTTGGACTTAATTTAGGTTGACTCGAGTCTTAGTACTTCCATGGGTGAGTGACGGAATATGTGCCTGCTTCCACTCCACCCAATTATAATTGATGCTAATGTGATGATGGCAGAAATACCCAAAAGTGACCATAAATCAGGGACGAAAGCCAACTCAAAGTAGAAAAAAGCCAATCCCCAACTCGCAATTAAAGCGAGTAGTAAGCCGGTTAAACTTGCTAAAAATCCAAGTAAAGCATACTCAATCGTTTGAATGTTGCTGACTTGTGATTTGATTGCTCCTAAAGTTCTCAGCAATACTGCTTCTCTGCTTCTCTGTTTTCTGCTAATTGATATTGAGCTTGCCAATACAATGAAACCTGTAAAAATGCTGAAAAGAGCCATAAATTGAATCGCCATGGATATCTTGCTCAAAAACTCCTGGAAGCTTTGCAATGCAACACTCACGTCAATTGCTGAAATATTGGGGTAAGTTTGAACTACAGATTGTTGTATTGCCAATGATTGATCATTGTTATCAGTCTTTATAATGGTAGCGTAAAATTGTGGCGCAGCTTCCAATACATTGGTTGGAAAAACTACAAAAAAGTTCGGTTCAGGTCGTTGAAAGTCAACTTCTCTAATGCTTGCAACAGTTGTTCTGACGGGAACTCCCTGAACATTAAACGTGAGAGAGTCACCAACTTTAACAGCTAATTCTTCTTCTATTTGGGTAGCAATAGAGATCGGTACTACAGAGTTGAGTCCATCACCTTCACCGATCCACTCACCGTCCAAAATAGTCTCGGCTGAATTAAGATGGTCTCTGTAAGTAACTCTGTATTCTCTAGTGAGTGCCCATCGTCGAATGTTTAAGGTTGAATCTTGCCTTACTTGTGAAATTGTTTTTCCATTCCACTCTTGCAATCTCATAGAGACGATAGGTACATTTTGCAAAATTTTAGCGCCTTCAGCCTCCACGATCTCATTTAATCCATCATTTTGATCACTTTGTATGTCGTAAAAAACAATGTCCGGAGTGTCATCTCCAAATTGAATATCAATTCGCTGAAGCAACACATCTTGCGATAAATAGAGCGTTCCTATCAGCAGCATACCCATCCCTAAAGTGGTCATTAGCATGGATGTCTGATTGTTTGGACGAAACAGATTTGCAGTTCCCTGTCTCCAAACGTAAGAGAGAGATTTCAAACGTAAGCCTTTTATCGCAGCCATTAAAAAGCCGGCTGTAACCCAAAGCAGCATTACAAATCCAACCAAAGCAGCAGTGAAAATTATTGCTGCGACAAAGCTTTCTGTTAAAAATCCGATGATTAACACCATGATACATAAAGTGAATGCAGTGGTTATCCACTTAACAGATGATGAAAGAGCGTTGATGGGTGAAAAATCTGTATTCCTCAATGTGAGCATAGGTGAAACTGTGCTGATTCCCGCTAAAGGCAAAACCGAAAAAGTCACACTAATCACAACCCCTGTAAACAAACCAAGACCTATGGCCTGAAGTGATATAGCCTGCACAATATCGAAAGGAAGTAATCCCGAAAACAATGATGGGAGGTAGGTTTGTATGATAAGACCTATACCTGTGCCAATTGCAGAACCAAGTAACCCTAAAATTGATATTTGAATGGCAATTGCAGCTAAAATCTTCTCAGTTGGCATGCCCAAACAACGAAGAGTAGCTACCATGGAAGTCTTTCTCTTTATGTAGACATAGATGGCGCTTGCAACACCGAGGCCACCAAGAAGCAGGGCAATAAATGCAATTAAACCAAGGAATCGACTCAGATTGTCAACAATCTCTGTGAAATCTTCTTTATTTGATTCAACTGTTTCGTATCGAGCACTGTGTTCTCTTCCAATTGGACGAAATGCTGAAGCGGCTTCATTAACCTCTTCAAGAGTATCAAACTGAAAATACTCTTTATATGTAACCCGACTACCACGATCTAGTAAGCCTGAATTATCTATAAGATCTCTGGCAAGGTAAACCCGCGGACCTATCAATGAAAACGCTGCGGCCTCACCCGGTACATTAATTAGTGCTCCCTCAATTTGCAGTCTCTGAAGACCAACCTGGATTGAGTCACCTACCTGTAAGCCGAATTGATTCATTGCTGAAAGCTCAACCAGAGCAGAGCCATTTTGCTGATAGAGATCTGCTGCATCAGAAGGCACTGTAGTAATTCTACCATATAGTGGAAAAGGACCATCAATAGCTCTGATTTGAGATAATCTATTTTGCCCATCTTCACCAAAAATAACCATTGAATTAAATTCAACAGATGATGCAATACTACCACCAATCGAATCGATAAATGATTGAATAGGTTCGTTGAAAGGTTGAGAAGATCGAATTTCAAAATCCGAACCTAGAAGTTCTCTAGACTGGCTGTCAACTGTAAGCAGAACATCGTTTCGAAATGAAATTATTGCAACAAGTGCCGCAACTCCGGCAATTACAGCGGAGGTATACAATAGCAGACTCTTCCATTGAGGTTTTGCATCACGTGTTGCAAGTTTCCAGCAAAATGGATTGAAAAATTCTCGTATCAGATTCATCAGGCGAGATCCATTTCAGCGTTAACACTACTCTCAGTTTTGTTAGTGTCAGACAACAACTCACCGCTTTTCATTTCGATAATTCGATCACATCGTTCTGCGAGTTCCCTGTCGTGTGTAACTATAATAAGTGTGGTTCCCTGCTGCTTGTTCAAGTCAAAAAGTAACTCTTCTATCTGTGCGCCTGTTTCACTGTCTAAATTCCCGGTTGGCTCGTCTGCAAAAAGTATGTCTGGTTTATGAATAAAAGCCCTGGCAAGTCCCACACGTTGCTGCTCACCACCTGATAGTTGAGTAGGGTAGTGGTGAACTCTATCTTTAAGCCCAACCTGCTCTAACAAATCGAGAGCTAAAGTTTCTACCTTATTGTATGGAACACCTCTCAATTCGACGGGAACCATTACATTTTCAAGAGCGGTTAATGTTGGTATCAGCTGAAAAGATTGAAAAACAAACCCGATCTGTTCATTTCGAATTTTTGAAAGTTCTCTTTCATCGAGGCTCGAAATAGGTGACTCCTTGAGAAATACAGAACCTGATGTTGGCTTATCTAATCCTGCACAGAGTCCGAGCAGTGTTGTTTTACCACTTCCGGAAGGGCCGATAATTGCACAACTAGTTCCTTGTTCAATAGAAAATGAGACATTATCAAGTACAGTGAGCATCTTGCTGCCACTCTTGAAAGTTTTTGTGAGATCGGAAACCCTTAGTATTATATTCTTATCCATCTATGTATTTTAATGATTCAGGCAAGCTAACACCTAATTTCGAGTAAACCATTCCGTATTAAGCTTTTAAAAAAACAGGCCGGTTATAAACTAGAGACTCCAATCAAACGTTTTTTTAAGCAGTTGAGTTGCGGTTATAGTCATAAAAAGAAGTAAAAAATATACTCCACAGAACATACTTCAAAAAATCACATGAATTTGATAAAGCTCCTATTCACATTTGCACTGGCATTGGGATTCATATTTCCCCATGCAATAACAGCTCAAACCAAAACCATTTTATTTTTTGGGGATAGTATCACAGCCGGATACGGAATTGATACAGAAGATGCTTTTCCGGCACTGATACAAGAGAAGATAGACTCATTAGGTTTGAACTACAATGCAGTAAATGCTGGTTTGAGCGGGGAGACTTCCGCCGGTGGTTTAAGGCGCGTGGATTGGGTTCTTCAACAAGGAGTAGACATTTTTGTATTGGAGCTAGGTGGCAATGACGGATTACGGGGAGTACCCCCATCTTCTACAAAAGAGAGTTTGCAGGGAATTATTAATAAAGTTAATAGCTCTTTTCCTGATGCAAAAATTATCCTTACAGGAATGCAGGCTCCTCCAAATATGGGACAAAACTACACGTCTGAGTTTCAATCACTGTTTGATGAACTAGCAGAGGAAAATGAAGTAATCTACCTGCCATTTATTCTCGAAGGGGTAGCCGGAGATCCTGATCTTAATCTGCCTGATGGAATTCATCCAACAAAAGAGGGGCATAAGATACTCGCCCAAAATGTTTGGGACGTTCTGCGGCCACTGCTTTAATTTACCAATTCAAATGTAACTCTTACGTTTTGAGTGACCTCAAGAGTTGTTTGAAATTGCATCATACCGCCATCAGCAGGAGATGCGGAAAGAACTAAATTTGAAGCTTCTCTGTAAATTGGCCGACTGTTTGAACTATATTTGGA
>SKGY01000135.1 GCA_007117235.1 Balneolaceae bacterium | reverse complement strand
CGAACGTTCTGACCAATATTAATATAGGTGAGCATCCGCTCAGTCAAATTAACCGTCACTTTTGTTTTGGTTAAGTCACCAATAATAAACAGCCTTGAATTTGTATTTGCCTGCATTCCAACTTCAGCACTTCGTTGACCCACTGTTCCATTTATTGGCGCCCTGATAATAGTTTGATCCAAAGCTTCTTTCTGCTCTGCAAGGTTTGATTCAGCCTGTTCAACTTGTGCCTGAGCTAACTCATAACTTGCCTCTGCCGACTCTAATCTTGCAGCAATTCGTTCAGTTTCCAGCTCACTAGTTAAATCTCTCTCACTCAATATTCTCTGTCTTCTCATTTCAGACTCAACCTCACCTAATGCCGCTCTTGCTTGCCTCATCTGGGCATTGTTAATTCTTAGATTAGCTTCGGCTTGTCTTAATCTTTCCCGGTATTCGTTATCTCTCAATCTCACCAGGGGTTGACCCTGCTCAACTTGTTCACCGGTTTGAACATATATCTCTTCAATAGGTGCAGAAATTCTAGGGTATATATCAACCTGATTAAATGCAGTTACAACGCCACTCAATCTCTCCTCTAAAGGCAAGCCACCAAATTGAGCCGGAACAGCTTCCACTGCCGGAACAACTCTATTCTGGCCGTTATTAACATTTTGTTCTTCTCTCTCGCAAGAGATTGTCAAAAATGACAAGCTCAATAATAATATAATTGTGTATCGAATATTCATGTAAGATAATTAGTGTGTAGACAGAGTAAAATTAACGATATTCACAGCTTATCATTCCTTAAACGTTGTTAAATGTTATAAAATAGTCTGCGCTGAAAATTCTGTATATAATCACGAACAAAACTTTTCAAGAGATTGTTTTTCTTTTATTCACAATTCTATAAATCGTCTCGATGGATTCTATTACACAAATTGCACTAGGCGCAGCAGTAGGTGAGGCTTTACTTGGCAAAAAAGTCGGATACCGTGCAGCAGCCTGGGGCGCGGCCTTAGGAACCTTTCCTGATCTCGACATCCTAATCAATCCTTTTGTTGATGGCGTTATCGAGTTGCGTTCTCACCGATCTTTTACCCACTCTTTTACATTTGTGCTGTTATGTTCACCAATTTTTGGGTGGATAATTGATAAATTTCACTCTTCTCTTCAAGCAGGTTGGCCTGCATGGACAAAATTAACCTTCTGGGTATTTTTAACTCATATACTAATTGATCTGCCTACTGTATATGGGACTCAAATCTTTTTTCCTTTTTCAAACACTCCGCATGCTTTGGATTTCATATTCATTATAGATCCGCTTTTTACTTTTCCGCTGTTGATCGGATTAATCGTTTCACTGATTTATAAACGTACATCTAAATATCAATCACTCCCAAATCTGATTGGACTAAGTTTGAGCACTCTTTATCTGATTTGGGGTTTTGGCATAAAGGCTCACATAAATAGTGTCTTTTCTGCAAGCTACGAGAACCAATATGGGTACTACGAGAAAATTAAGACCGTTCCCGGCGGACCTACAACTACATTCTGGAATGGATACCTTATTAAGAAGGACTCTATATATGTTTCTAACTATTCTATTTTTGATGAATCTACTGATCTCGAATTTGTGGCTATTCCAAGAAATTCTCATCTCATTGAAAACCGGACTGAAGAGAGAGCTATAGAAACATTGTTATGGTTTGCACAGGGCTACTATTCTGTTCAGATTGAAGATGGCTCGCTCATGTTTTACGATTTAAGGTTTGGAAGGGATGATTTTTGGCTTTCAGATGAAGGCAATTATATTTGGAAGAACGAAGTCCTGCTCAATGATGAAGGTGAAGCCTACACCTTTAATCAATCAATACCATCTTTCAATACACGATCACAAAATATTTCTCGTTATTGGAATCGTATTAAGGGTCAATAATCTTCTTATATTCAGGCGAAAGTAAACGATACTTAACAATATAATGAGCAGAAAATATATAATCGGGATCTTCATTTTCTTCTTTATCTCTGTGTTTGCCTATTTCTCATTTACGCAGATTAAACCAATTGAGGTTGAAAACGAGCCCGACTGGTTAACTCTACCTGAAGCAATGCAACAGGCTTCAGCTGATGAACGACTTATATTTGTTGATATTTATGAAGTAGGCTGTCAGTGGTGTAGAAAAATGACACGAGAAGTTTTCCCATCACCTACTGTACGAGCTGTTTTAGACAGAGATTTTCATCCTGTGAAACTGAACGGCAACTCTTCAAACAGAATCACTTTTAAGGGGCAAGAAATGAGCGAACAGGAATTTGCCTCCATGATGGGTGTCACTGCATTTCCTTTTTCAGTAGTTCTGGACTCAGACGGAAATGTTATTGACCGAAGAAGGGGCTACATGGATATTCAGGGATTTGCCCGTTTTCTTAGAAATGCAGTGGAGAGTAAAAGTTGATCTTTTCTCTAATTTAACAGATTCAATACCTCTCTATTTATATATTCAGGTCTAAACCATATGTAATTCATTTCCGGATTTGACCTGGCTTCTACTTTTCATACTTATTTATGTAAGTATCCAGCTTGGAATCGGCTGGTGGGTATCTCGTTTCATTAAAACCGAAATTGACTATCTGCTTGCAGGGCGTCAGTTGGGTTATGTGCTGGGAACCTTCACTATTTTTGCCACCTGGTTTGGTGCAGAAAGTGTAATCGGAGCATCCGGTGCTATTTATGACGGAGGTCTTGCAGGAGGCACTGCCGATCCTTTTGGCTTCGGACTCTGTCTCATCCTTATGGGAATTGTATTTGCCGTGCCTCTCTGGAAAAGAAAAATGGTAACTCTGGCAGATCTTTTCAGGCAGCGATATTCTTCGGGGGTTGAAAAGATCGCAGTCTTTATGATGCTTCCTGCAACAATCATGTGGGCGGCTGCTCAGATTCGGGCTTTTGGACAGGTTCTCACTGCTTCCTCAACACTGGAGCTTGAAATCGCTATTGCCATTGCAGCAACCATTGTAATAATTTACACTGTTCTTGGTGGCTTATTGGCTGTGGCATATACTGATTTAATTCAAGGAGTAGTGTTAATTTTTGGGCTCATTGCCCTGTTTGTGCTTGTTATTTTTAAAACGCCTGACATTGCCGGGGTTTGGAGTTCAATTGATCCAGACCGGCTCACACTTCGACAGCCACCCGGAACTTCCATTCTCGACCAAATTGACATATGGGCCATCCCTCTTTGTGGTTCCGTAGTGGCACAGGAGCTTGTAGCCAGGGTCATTGCCACCCGATCTCCCAAAGTGGCTCAACGAAGTTCCATTGCCGCCGGGTCGATGTACCTCGGGTTTGGTTTGATTCCCGCTTTCATTGGACTTGTCGGGCTCCATCTTATGCCCGGCCTGGAAGATACAGAGCAGATCATTCCCTTGATGGCGCAAGCTTATATGCCTACAATTCTTTACATCATCTTTGCCGGGGCACTCGTTTCTGCCATATTATCCACTGTAGACTCGGCACTGCTTGTGGCCTCTTCTCTTGTTTCACACAATATCATTGTTAAACAGAAACCGGACATGCCTGAATTTAAAAAAGTGGGATGGGCACGGTTTTTTGTTCTTATCTTTGGCTTGATCGCCTGGGTTATTGCCACAAACGCCGAGGGTGTCTACAGTCTGGTTGTGGATGCCGCCGCCTTTGGCACCTCCGGTATATTCACAATAGTAGTATTTGGTCTTTTCACGAAATTGGGAAAGAAATATGCAGCCGGTGTAACAATGTTTGTTGCCATGGGTGTTTGGCTTACAGCAACCTATCTATTTGATCTCTCCTGGGCATATTTGCTATCACTCATATGTGCCGTTTTTGCTTATATGGCTACATCTCTATTTGAAGGATATATCACCATAAATAGCACTCAGGAATGACTGATTAGTGCATTATTCCTTTCAGATCAAATGATATCACCAATCAGCCAACTCCATAGATTTATTTCTATTTACCCTTCAGCGTAGGCTCTAACATCTGCCATGTCTACCATCAGGTCAAAAAGGGCTGTGTTACGTACAAAGGTTGGAATTCGATCGCTTCCCGGCCCCCAGGCTGCAATTTCTACATAATCAGCGGTGTGACTTGTGCTAATGAAATTTATTCCATTATAGTTTGCCAGCACACCTGATAATACCCCCGCCGGTGATTGTCTGTTTTGAAATGGTGCCCTGTATTTACCCATAAATGATCGCTGAACCATCAACGCCTCTTCACGGGTAATTTGTGTATTTGTGGCATATTCAATCAAGTCCATAATTCTTTTAGTAGTAATATTGCTCAGAGAATCATCTGACCAATGATATCCTAACTCACCATACATCCACTCAAAACTGTGCTTATAGTCGAATAGTGTGGCCATCATCCCGGGAGAGTCACCATACCCTGACCCCAATCCGCTCAACCCCGGATTTGCATTTCCGTGATCCGTTGTCAAAATCACGAGTGTATCATCCCGGCCGTCTGTAAACTCCATTACGGCTCCAATCGCATCATCAAAAGCTATTTGATCATAAATCAATCCTGAAGGGCAATTTCCATGTGCGGCGTGATCAACTCGTCCACCCTCAATTTGAAGAATAAACCCATTTTCATTTCTGGTTAATCGATCAAGAGCTGCATTGGTCATTTCAGCAAGTGTAGGCACATCTCGTTGAAGTTCGGACAGCGTGTTCTGATCAACTGTGTAGGGCAGGTGAGAGTCACTGAAAATTCCGAGGAGTTTACTATTTCTGGTTGCTTGGTTTAATTCGGGTTTTGTTCGTACAACCGTATAACCATTGTTTGTAAAAACGGAGTATAAATCTCTGCCATCACTTCTCCTGTTTGCCGCAAAATGACGGTGCCCTCCACCCATAAGTACATCATAATTTCGCTCTGAATATTGAGCGGCAATTTCATCTTCCATCCCTCTTGCAGGCATATTTATACCAAATCCGGATGGTGTTGCATGAGTAAGTCTGGTAGTGGTAACAAGCCCTGTTGCTTTACCCGCATCCCTGAAAATTTCACAAATAGTTTTGTACTGCTCATCATTCGGTCCCCAGTTTACCGCACCGTTGTTAATTCGATGCCCGCTTCCCCACGAAGAAGCTGCTGATGCTGACCCTGTAACTGTAGAGTTTAGCGATGCCATGTCCATCAATCCTCTATGATACTCTTTATCTGATTCGTAGAGCTTTACCCAGTTTGTTTTATCTCCATACTGAGCTTGTTTTGCGAGATCACCCAATGCAAGTGTTCCCGCACTCATACCGTCAACAACAAGAAAAATCACGTTCTTTGCGTCGCCATTATTGGACTTCTTTGTTTTATTATCCAGCCTTTTACCGGCTAAACCACCTCCCATTGCCAGGGTTGAAAGGGCCCCTGTTTTCAAAAAATCGCGGCGGCTAAATCCTTTATTACTCATGATAGATCAGTCTTAAATGTGATTATTTTTTTAGAAGTAACGAACTACTGATGATAAAGTCGAATTAACTTATCGTAAACAACCAACTTTTACACATCATTAAACAAATATTTATGCGTTTGGGTAATCGACTGCAGGTTCTTCTGTGCTTCAAGAATTTTCAGTATTATCAATTTGTTAAAAACTACCATTTAACTCCCAAAAATTAAACATATGAAAGTTATTGATCTGCGATTGAAACGAACATGTACGTTTGTTTTTGCTATGATATTTGTCGTTCTGGTTTACTCAGAAAGTGTTGCTCAAAACGGCCTTACACCCTTGCATGTTTCTGAAATGGATATGGTTACAAGCACTGTAATCTCTGATGATGGAAACTATGTGGCCTATACGGTAAGCGTGCCCGCCGACCCATACAAAGAGAACTCTGGCAACAGTACACAGCTCCATGTAATGAACCTATCTGACGGTTCATCCAAACCATACTACACTACCGGCTCTGTTGCATCTGTTCAGTTTCGCCCGGGAAAAAACAGCCTCACTTTTTTAACACAACGATCCGGTGATAACACCCGCTCACTATATGAGCTGCCATTAGATGGAGGAGAAGCCGTCAAAATATTCAGTCATGACCGCAACCTTCTTTCCTACACCTGGCACCATGATGGAAATCATATCGCTTTTACCGCTTTTGAAGAAGGCGAATCCTCATCTTCACCGCTCCCATATAAAGCTGAAGTGTTTGAAGAAAATCAGGTAAACAGAAAAGGGTATATCACCAATGTATCCAGAGAGGGTCACAACCCACATCAGATTCAAATTCCCGGATCAATTTATATGATTGAGTGGAGCCCTGACGGAAGCAAGCTCGCTGTATCTGCAGCACCAACGCCAACCGTTGACGACTCGTTTATGGCTCAACAGGTCTTTATCGTAGACTACCGCACTCGTGAAGTTGCTGCTGAAGTAAACAATCAGGGTAAACTTGGCCAGATTGAATGGAGTCCAAACGGACGGCAAATTGCCATACGTGCCGGCCGGGATATCAATGACCCGATTGATGGCCGAATTCTAATCGTTTCCGCAGAAGGCGGCACTCCTGAAATTATTGATCATGACTTTGAAGGAAAGTATGAGCAAATCAAATGGACAGGCAATAATGAAATCACATTCTATGCCAGCCGGGGTACTTCAACCGTGCTGGGTACAATTCGCCCAAACGGATCAAATAAGCAGATCTTATTTAACGGAGAGCGATATAATATCGGTTCCTTTTCACGTGCATCAAATGGCACTATTTCGTTTGTAGCGAGTACACCTGAACATCCGAATGAATTATTTGTTCGCCCCAACAGAAGGAATGCTCAGCCTGAAAGAAAAACAGATCACAACTCATGGCTGGCAGAACTTGATCTTGGTAAGCAGGAGGTAATCCGCTATTCAGCCCGCGACGGTGAATTCGAAATCGAAGGCATGCTGATATATCCGGTTGGATATGAAGAAGGTACTCGTGTGCCATTAATCGCAATGGTTCATGGAGGGCCTGAAGCCCACTACAGCAATGGCTGGTTGACAGGCTATCAGATTCCTGGACAAATGGCGGCTGCCAAGGGCTATGCTGTTTTCTATCCAAATTATCGTGGAAGTACCGGGCGTGGAATAGAGTTTATCTACAGCAGTCAGGCCGATCTTGCCGGTAAAGAGTTCGACGATGTGGTAGACGGTGTAGACTATCTGATTGAACGTGGCATTGCCGATGAAAATCGAATTGGTGTTACCGGTGGTTCATACGGTGGTTATGCCTCCGCATGGATGAGCACCTATTACTCTGACCGCTTCGCTGCCGCAGTGATGTTTGTGGGTATCAGCAATAATCTTTCAAAGTGGGGCACAAGCGACATTCCTGACGAGCTCTACCTTGTTCACTCCCGTGAACGCATGTGGGATTCTGATGAAAAGTGGATGGATTACCTGAAGCGAAGCCCGATCTACTGGGTTGACAGAGCAGAGACTCCAATCCTGATTATGCACGGTGCCGAAGATACACGAGTACATCCGGCTCAATCTCTTGAACTGTATCGTCACCTCAAAGTTCGGCGTCCTCATGTACCTTCCAGGCTGGTATGGTATCCGGGTGAAGGACACGGAAACACCCGCGCTTCTTCCCGTCTGGATTATTCTTACAGAATGTTCCAGTGGTTCGATACATATTTAATGACCGGTGATTCTTCAGCAGAAATGCCACATTGGGACGCACCGGTTCCAACCAGAGATTAATTAAATCATTATACCTCAGGCAGATTTTTCACGTTATACCTTT
>SKGY01000255.1 GCA_007117235.1 Balneolaceae bacterium | reverse complement strand
CGCATTTTCTTACCGGGTACCCAGGGTAAAACTTCCAGGGCAAACAGAAGTGTAATCAGAATGGCAAAAATCGCATAAAAGTTGAATGGGAGAGAGGATATAAAAAAGTTAACCCCATCCTGTGGTGTCTCAAATATTGCAAGCGTACCAATCACGAGTCCACTTATATATATAGGCCAAACGTTGAACGGAATGATAGTCGCAGCGGGAGATGCTGTACTGTCAACCATATAAGAGAGCTCTTCGTGGGAGACTTTATGCTTGTCTGAAATTGGCCGGACTGTTGCGCCGGTCAGAACCGTGCTGATTGTACCACCCTGATGAAAAATCAATCCCATAATCCATGTAAAAAACTTTGCAGATCGAGGCCCAACTACCATGAGATCACTTGCCCAGACAGCAAACTTCTCAGCACCGCCGGTTCGGGTCCAAATTCCAATCAGTCCGCCAAGTGCCCACAAATAGACCAGTAAAATGAGAGCGAAGCTTTCAGTTCCTATTGATGGGATCAGAAATCCCTGAACTATGTTGAGCTCTCCTGAAATTACCCCACCGAGGCATATACCGATAAAGAGCGCACTTACAACTTCCCGGGTCCAGAAAGCCAAAACAATTGCAACCAATGGCGGCATGACCGACCAAAACCCAAAATGACCATCCTGTTCGGGAAAGCTTCCCCAGTTCATCACATGATAGATTCCGGCTACGACCAGCGCCATAAACGCGCCAAAATAAATTCGGCGCCTAATTTCCGGCTGTTGCCACTTCAGTAGTGTGCTTTCAAAGGCATTTTTCATGTGAGCAAGTGTTGTTCATCCTTTTAAATTGATACCTGTAAATCCCGATAGATTTTGAATCAGGCAGTCTCTTATCAGAGCCGCTGTAAAATAAAAGATCAGCGATCAAAATCACCTGTTAATATCGTAATCAAAATGGAAATGAGAACAAATCTTGAGAATTGTGAAATAAAAATTGTAAATACTTCTGTTTCACAAAAGGTAAACCATTGAATTTAAGTTATGAGTCTTGATTTTTCATCAGAGGAGCTGAAAAAGTATATAAATCACACGGCAGAGATTATTGATGAGCTGTACAGCAAAAAGTTAAATAGAAGAGTCTTTGCCGGAAAATCTCCTTCAGAGGTAATGGGTTTGATTGAAGAAGATCTGCCGGCTGAGGAAACAGCTGTAGCTGATCTGTTAGAAAAGGTTCGTGAAGATATTATTGGTGCCTCAACTATGAATGTAGGTCCACACTACTACGGATATATCACGGGTGGCGGCAATCAGGTTGCTATACTGGCAGAGATGGTGAGCGCGGCGCTAAACCAGAATAATTTGAAGTGGCACTCATCACCCATCAGTACAGAGATGGAAAAGCTGGTGATCAAATGGGTGTCTCAATTTATTGGATATTCAGAAAAAGCAGCGGGTGCAATTCTTGATGGCGGTTCTACAGCAAACTTTAACTGCATGGCTGTAGCCCGAAAAAATATGGCGCCGAAAGAGTCGTCATCTGAAGGGTTATATGGATTGAAACCGATGACCGTTTATGTGTCAGAGCAGGGTCATTCAAGTTTTGATAAGGCTGTTGATGTGCTGGGAATTGGGACAAATAACCTGAGAAAAATCCCGGTAGATGATAAGTTTCAAATTCGAACAGAACTTCTTGAAGAAGCGATAATAGAGGATAAAAATCAGGGTAAAAAACCAATTTGCGTAATTGGTATTGCCGGAACAACCAACTCCGGTGCAGTTGATAATTTAAAAGAGTTAGCAGATATATCAGAACGGCATAAATTATGGTATCACGTAGATGCAGCTTATGGTGGACCCGCTGCCCTTTTGCCATCAGTAACTCATCTTTTTGAAGGGATGGACAGAGCCGATTCTGTTGTTATCAATCCCCACAAATGGCTCTATGTTCCGTTTGAAGCAGCATGTATACTTGTGAAAGACCCCGAGAACCTACGGCGAACGTTTAGTTTTATCCCGGACTACCTGCTGTCGAACAGTGAAGAGGAGCCAAGGACAGATTTGATGGAATATCAATTACCGCTCACGAAAAGTTTCAAATCACTGAAAGTGTGGATGACGCTTAAAGCATATGGTTCAAAGAGATTAATGGATACCATCCAGTTGGATATTGATCATGCAAAACATCTCGAAAAAATTGTCAAACGTTCCGAAGATTTTGAAATTCTTGCTCCCGTGCCGTTGTCTATAGCTTGTTTCAGGTATACTCCCGCTGGAATTGAGGAGGAGAGGATTGAAGAGTTGAATCAAAAACTTGCTCATCATATTGAACAGGATGGCAGAATATTTTTGACCTCAACCAAAATTAACGGAAAAACAGCACTCAGGACCTGCTTTATTAACCCGCGCACAACATTTAAAGATGTTGAATGGATACCTGAAGTTATTCGTGACGTAGCAAAAGGTCTTTTTTAATCATTGCTACTTTGCCTTACCGGAACGTTTAACCACGGCGACACAAAGAATAACCACAACGCGCACAACGTTTTTTTTGTAAATGGTAGCATCAGCTTGCCGTGCCCGTTGTGTGCTTCTCCGTGGCACTGTGGTTTTCATCTTTATGGTTAGCCCATAAACTTTCATGAAAGCCCAAAAAAAGAAATGGTATTTAATCCGCTTCAAATCCGTATCTTTAAAGCTAATTAACTGACGTTCAACGTTGACCTGCCCTATACAGTAACTTTTTGCCTCTCTTCAGTAACTCTGAATGCTTGTAAAACGCTCATTGGCCAGGAAGTATCTCCGGCATTTTTATATTCAAGAGCGGAGCGATGCGCGTGGTGAGCGACAGCCTTTTTTAAAATTCAATATATATTACCAATGAAAAATTCTTCTTTTTCAGAGCTGGGAATACAGCCTGAAATTCTAAAGTCTATCAATGAAATGGGCTTTGAAGCACCAACATCAATACAAGCTCACTCTATTCCTATTATAAATTCGGGAAAAGATATGGTGGGTCAGGCACAAACAGGTACGGGTAAAACCGCAGCGTTTGGAATTCCGGCTCTACAGATTGCTGATAAAAATTCAAAAATTCCATCAGTTATCATTTTATGCCCAACAAGGGAACTGGCGATACAGGTTACGGGCGAACTAATCAAGCTATCGAAATACGACAGGGGAATATCTGTTCTTCCTGTGTATGGTGGCCAGCCGATTAGTCGTCAGCTAAAAGCTTTAAAACAAGGAGTTCAAATTGTAGTAGGAACTCCTGGTCGAGTAATCGATCACCTCAAACGTGGAACGCTAAAACTGGATAATCTGAAAATGGTAATTCTTGATGAAGCAGATGAAATGCTGAACATGGGTTTCCGTGAAGATCTCGAGAAAATTCTTAGCTACAGTAAAGGAAAGTGCCAAACCGTAATGTTCTCGGCTACAGTACCAAGAGCGATTCAGAACATTATGAACAAGTGGATGCACAATCCGGAGATGGTCAAAATAGAAGGCAAAACCGAAACGGCTGCCGGAATTGATCAATACTTTATGGAAGTTCGTGACTCTATGCGCACCGAAGCCATAACACGTGTTGTTGATATGGCTAACTTCAAGCTTACCCTCATTTTCTGTAATACAAAGAGAAAATGTGATGAGCTTGTACAGGATTTGCAAGCAAGAGGTTACTCCTCAGACGCACTTCATGGTGATATGAACCAGACCGTTCGTGATAAAGTGATGGGCAAGTTCAGAAGGGGCCAAATTGATATCCTGGTTGCTACTGACGTGGCGGCCCGTGGACTCGATGTCGAAAATGTAGATGTAGTGTTCAACTACGATGTACCAAATGATCCTGAGTATTATGTTCACAGAATTGGACGAACAGGACGTGCGGGACGAAGTGGTTTGGCGATCACATTTACATCAGGCAGAAAGAAGAAAGGAATTCGATTCATTGAGAAGATGATTCGTACCCAGCTGAAGCCGCTTCCAATGCCTTCAACGCGTGAAGTGCAAATGTCTAAAATTGACAATCACGTCAACGAAATTGTTGAGACATTACAGGCCGGCGGATTAAGAGAATACATCGATCAGCTCGAGCCAATAGCAGAAGGAGATTTCACTCCGATTGAAATAGCTGCTGCACTTCTGAAGATGAAAATAGAGAAGAAGTAAGGGTAATAGCCTTCAATTTGAGATAAGGTTTGTTGAAAAGTGTCCCCCTTTGAAGTGGGGAAACGAGCAAAGCGAGAGGGGGGATGATAGGTAAGGGCAGGATACTTGAATTAATGCTGAATTAGATCATCGTATCGTGACATCCCCCAGTGTAACCGCTGGACGCGCTTACACAGCCCCCTTCAAAGGGGGACTTTATTTCTACTCCAGATCTCGACCTGTCGTTAAATATAGTTCTATCAATTCCCAACCAGGAAAACCGCGTTTACAAACAGCAGTTTTCCATTCTCCCAAAATCCGCGGAAGAGAGGATTGTCAATCATATACACAACCTGACCACTGCCGTAAGGCTGAACTCCGTAAGAGAGAGAGTTTTCAATTACAGGTTTTGCATCTGACCCAACGAAGCCGCTTCTGTATGCATCTTCTCTGATACTACCCACATTAAAACCGGATTCTAAGTAACTGTAAGAGTCCGCACTAAGCTTTAGTGTGAAGTACTCTTCATCATAGCCATAAGCTAATGGGTGTGTTGTATCAAGTGTAACCTGGTAGGCAGATCCTGATGTAGATCGACTCACAAAATTTCGTGTTCGTTCATCATAAGGCCTTAAAAGATCTTCATTTGTTGGTTCCTGAGAGGTTGTAATTTTCCTGGAAAGCTGAAAACCGTCCCGACTCAGAAAATTCTGATTAGCACTGCCAATTATAATCAGCACGCCGCCACCTCTAACCCATGAGGATAACTCTTCCATGTTGCTGTCTGTGAGAATTTGATTGTAAGATCCTGATGGCAGAATCAGCTTATTGTAATTGCTTAGATCAGCCCGGGTAAAATTGGTGCTGTTTAAAAGCGTAACAGGATAATTCAGTTGCTGATCAAAAAAGTGCCAGATCTCCCCTGCGCTCAGTGATGATGTACCCTCACCAATGACCAGAGCCACGTCCGGTTTTTCAATAAATGAAACCCGATTAGATCCAAAATCTGAGCCGGAAGTTACAAACCCGGTTGCTGCTCCATAAAGATCTCTCTGATGAGCTTCTGCTGACGATCGCACAATGTCATCAAATGAATCACCAAGCTGGCGGTTATTGTCTCTCACAATGATAAGTGAACCACGATCATATCTCCTTCCATCTATTTCGAAATCAACAGTAGAAAATCTGCTCTTAACACCTTGTTTGGTTATATCAGCGAGGAATCGTGCATCATCCAGGCTTTTCCACTCCATCACATAGCCATAGGGCTTCAAAGCGCCGGAAAATTCAGCTACTCGGAAGTTATCAGGCGTAATATTTTTTACCGGACTGATATCTGATTCAAGAGCATAGCCGTCAAGCCCGAATCGATAGTGAGCTTCCCATGTGGTGATGTCATAAGTAAGGGAATCTGACAAAATTGGGTCGGGCTCAAAAAATACGCGCGCAAGCTGACCCTGTGATTGGCGTACATTGATCACAACGTCATTCTCATTGATAGAAACTCGTTCTGTTGCTCCTGTTTTGTAGTTATATCCGTTTGTGTTTCTGCTTGATCCGGCTGTGCCATACTCAATATTCTGACTGTCCAGAAATGTGAGAAGGTGGGAAATTTTATCAGGATTATTATCTGCCTTCACAACAAATGTTTTGTATCTGCCGGCAGGATTGTTAATCGCGTTGTCATGAAAAGCAGCAAACTCGTTTACAACCCTTTCAGCATTATTAGCTGTCACTTCAACTGTTGACATCCCGGCAATGTGGTGATGTGTCAGCCTGTCTTTCAGGGTTAGTGTATCGCCCTCTGCATTAATCACACCTAATCCGGCTCGGCCTCCGCCTCCTTTTTCGTAAGTCATGCCGATGGCACCATTGTAGGTAGGCCATGTGTCACCGTAACTTGGGTAGAATAGGTCAAAAACTTCTCTGGTGTAGTAGAGCCATCCCTCTTCGTCAAAATACCGGGTATGATTTAATCCGATTTGAGTCTGAAACTCCCGCTGCCAGTCTGTGATAACATCGTGAAATGGCTCAGCTGCCGGCGCAAAATAGTATGGTGAGTTGTAACCCATTTCGTGGAAATCGACGTGTACATGTGGCATCCACTTTTGATAAACAGCAATTCGATACTGAGACTCCTGTTGAGTTTGCCATGCCCAGTCCCGATTAAGATCAAACAGGTAGTGATTTGATCGTCCGCCCGGCCACGGTTCGTTGTGTTCGCGTGCCTCAGGATTTGGATCCATAGTTGCACCAACTACTCCATTGAACCAGTTTACATATCGATCACGACCATCCGGGTTCATCATGGGATCGAGTACCACAACGGCCTCTTGCAGCCACTGTTTTGATTCAGTATTGTCAGGGTTTACCAGTTCATAGAGCGTTTTCATTGCAGCTTCACTGCTTGATGTCTCATTGCCGTGAATATTATAGCTGAGCCAGACTACAGCTTTTGTGTTACCTGTCACGTCGCCACTCTCAAGCCCTGCCAATCGGAGATTATTTATTCGAATTTCTTCAAGATTAGTGTGATTCTCTTCACTGGTAATTACAAGATAAACCAACTCTCTGTGTTCATAGGTGGTGCCATATTGCTCGATGGTTGCCAAATTTGAATGGTCAGCAACGTGCTGTACATAGCTTACTACACGATGATGAGGCGTCCAACGTTCTCCCAGTTCGTACCCCAAAAATTCATCGGGTGAAAGAAGCTGAGCAAAAAGCGATGGGGCAGCAACGAGAATTGCTAAAAACGAAATTGAAATTCGTAACAAATTTTTCATAATCTAACTGATAAGTTTCTTGAACATCCTTGTAATTTTTTAGAATGTACAACTTAACCAAATCCGAACACTGCTAAAAGCATCGAATACCATTGAAATCTAAAATTTATATCCTGATTCTTTTTTTGGCAGTTTATGATCTGTCACTAGCACAGGAACTGAGATTTACTATCCTCCACACCAATGATGAGCATTCACATCTGATCCCAATTCCAACGGTTGACGATGCCGGAAATCTGCAAAGTACAGCAATGGGAGGAGTGGCCAGACTTGCTGGTGCAGCGAATCTGATCAGAGAAGAGAAATCGATTCAAGATGAACCTGTTCTTATGTTTTCAGGGGGTGATTTTTTAGGTGGTCCGGCATTCGGATGGCTGCCTCTAAAAGATGGTGTAGCAGCGGAGCTGAATCTATTTCAAAAATTAGGATACGATGCAATTACAATTGGTAATCATGAATTTGACTATGGACCTAACGTTCTTGCAGACTACTTGAAAGCTGCGGGTTATCCTGATGAATCCGGTAATACAGCCATGTTAGGCACAAATATTCAGCCGCCTTCCGATCACCCGTTAAGTGAATTGGGAATCAAAACACATTTTACCAAACATCTTTCTAACGGCTTGGTTGTTGGAATCTTTGGTTTGATTGGGGATGACGCCATATCAAAAACAGCGGAGCCGGGGCCGGTAGATTTTGCCGATCCTTTCATATCAGCAGAGCGGGCAGTTGAAGCACTAAAACAAGAGGGTGTTGATGTAATAATTTCAGTAAATCACTCGGGTGTAACCGAAGACAGAATGCTCGCAAAACGGGTGCCTGATATAGATGTAATTGTTGGCGGACACTCACACACCGCCCTGTATGAACCTATTATTGTTGGGAAAACTGTGATCGTGCAGGCCGGGCAGT
>SKGY01000074.1 GCA_007117235.1 Balneolaceae bacterium | reverse complement strand
GTAGTGCTAAACATAGTAGTAAATGCACAAATGATAATAATCAGAGCTGACCACTCTCCCAGTGTCTGTACATATAAGTTTACAAACTGATTAGAAAATCCGGTGGCACTTAATGCATACTCTTCACCGGAACCATACATAATCAGAGCGCCAAGGCTTAGAAAACATAAAGCGATGAGTGCCGCCCCAATATAACCCACATTAAAATCAAAGCGCACCTCACTTAATTTTGGCTTATAGTTAGTTTGCTTCATTCGCTCCACAGACCAAATAGAGTGCCAGGCAGATGCATCAATAGGAATTGGCATCCAACCCATTAATGCAATCAGGAATGCCACTCCGGAGACAGTCCAAATATCGGGTGCCAAAAATGCAGCGTCGGGGGTATAGTCCGCAATTGATACTGCTGCTACAAATGCAATGATGGTAGAAACGGCGAAAATCACCATTAAAGCTTTGATGAGAATATCTAAAAAAGAGTATCTGTTTCTGATTAGCAACAAAACAGAAATAAGCAGAATTATTCCGCTCCAATGAACCACGGAGAGCTCTATACCGGTAAGCTTAATGGCAAGACTCCCGGTTACCATCGTAACGGCGGCTTGTATGGCAAACATGGTAGACACCGTAAATATGATGAAAATCCAAAGAGCGACTGAACTCATCTTAGCGTAACCTTGAATCATATTTTTACCGGTGGCGAGTGCATATCTTGGCCCAAACTCTAAGAAGGGGTATTTAAAAAGATTTGCCAATATGACAACCCAAACCAAGGCAAAACCGAACTCAGCTCCCGCCCTGGTCGACTGTACAAGGTGTGAAACACCAATCGCCGCTGCGGCCATTATGATACCGGGACCTATTGTTTTTCTTAAGCCCTCAGACGAAAACTTACTCATAAATTTGTATTTATGGTTGGACCAAATGGAATCATTATATACTGAAATTTTTTATGTTTAATAAGAGTGCAACAATAACCTGTAAAAAAGAGGTTTAGATGGTAAATGAGAAAGTAATAGATGAGCTGGTAAACACAAACGGTGATGTCTTGACAACTATTACCATGAAGACTCACAAAAAAGGAGAAGAGTCAAAACAAGATCCGATTCGATTTAAGAATTTAATTAATGAGGCTGAAATAAAGCTAAGAGAAAAGGGAATAAAAGAAGCAAAAATTGACGGTTACTTGAATAAAGCAAAAAGCTTGCTGGAAGAACCCATGTTTTGGTCTCACGCCGACAGAGGTTTGGCTATTTATGTGAGTAAGGAGAAGACAAACATTTATAAATTGCCATACGAACTGGAAGAACAGGTGTATATAAATGAGCACTTTTTGGTTACTCCACTGCTCCCTATGCAAAGCCTGGATGGAACATTTACTGTACTTGTTGTAAGCCGCCAGCAGGCAAAACTTCTGAAATGCACTAGAAATGATGTTGAGGATATTACTCCCGATGGAATTTCAACATCTGTTGAAGATTATCTTGAAGTTGATCCTGAAAAGCAGCTTCAATTCCATAGTGGTTCTACTGGGCAAAAAGCAATGTATTTTGGACACAACGCCAATGATGAAGACAAAATGATCATCGTAGAGCAGTTTTTCAGAGAGCTTGAAAAAGAGGTTACACAAGTGCTTCGTGAAAGAAATGATCCGTTAGTAATGATCGGGCTCAATGATAATATTTCACTCTACAAGAAAATCGATAACTATTCCAGAACAGTTGATGAGGCTGTGCTATTTAATCCCGATGAGCTCTCAGAAGCTGAGATAAAGGATAAGGGGTGGGATATTATTAAAAAGCACTTTCTGAAAGATATGTATGCCTCCATCGATAAGTTTTCTGAAAAAGAAAACTCGAAAGTGTCAAATAACCTAAATGATATCGCAGAGGCTACTGCAATGGGCAGATCTCAGACAGTATTTATCTCGAAGGGTGAAAAAAAATGGGGTTTTTACGATGCTGAAAATCAAACAGTGCAATACAGCAGCTCACCAAAAAATGGAGATGTTGAACTGCTGAACTGGCTCTCGATAACTGCACATAAAACCGGTAGTAAGGTTTACATGCTTCCTAAAGACGAGATGCCAATGCGGTCGATGGTTGCGGCGGCATACAGGTTTTAAATTACACTGGATCTCGAGAGGCGTTGTCATAATTGGCAACGCCTTTTTTTGTTTTCAGCGAGGTACAATCACAAAAGAGTTTTAAAAAATGTATATCCGCTATGCATTACTTCTATGATTGTACTTAATTGATTACTATTGACAGACATTATTTAATAAAAACAAACAGAGCTATACCAGATGAAACCAGCGATACTATCACTTTTACTATGGTTGTTAATACCAATTACGGGACTTGCTCAAGTCGAGTTAGATTACTATCTGCCCGAGGATGTAACATTTAACGCAGACATTCCAACCCCGGCAGAAATTATTGGCCACGAAGTTGGTGAGTGGCACATTACTCACGATAAGCTGGTTTATTATATGTATGCACTGGCCGAGGCCTCTGATCGTGTTACAATTCAGGAGTATGCCAGGTCATATGAAAACAGACCGCTGCTGTTGTTAACGATTACCTCTCCCGAAAATCATAGCTCGATTGATAGAATTAAAGAGAACCATCGGTTGCTCCGTGACCCCGATCAATCAGGGAATCTGGATCTGGAGTCAATGCCGGTTATTGTAAATTTAGGCCATAGTGTTCACGGTAATGAGCCAAGTGGTTCTAACGCATCTATGGTAACTGCGTATTATTATGCGGCTGCAGAAAGCGATGAAGTCTTAGAAATTCTGGATAACACCATTATTTTAATTGATCCTTCCCTCAATCCGGATGGACTGAATCGCTTTGCCACATGGGTAAACATGCATAAAAGTAATGTGATTAACCCGGATCCCAACGACAGAGAGTACAGCGAAGTTTGGCCAAACGGCAGAACCAACCACTATTGGTTTGATCTAAACAGAGACTGGATGCCGGTTGTACACCCTGAGAGCCGTGGAAGAATCAATATGTATCACGAGTGGAGGCCTCATGTTCTTACCGATCATCACGAGATGGGCACCAATTCAACATACTTCTTTCAGCCGGGTATTCCGTCTCGAACACACCCATTGACCCCGCAGCGAAATCAGGATCTAACAGCAGCCATTGCTGAGTATCACGCAGAAGCGCTGGACGAAATCCAAGGATTATACTTTACGAAGGAGGCATTTGATGACTTTTATTATGGCAAAGGGTCAACCTATCCAGACATTTTTGGTACTATCGGAATTTTGTTTGAGCAAGCCAGCTCCAGGGGGCATGCCCAGGAAAGCATTCACGGAGTATTGGAATTTCCATTCACTGTCAGGAATCAATTTTTGACAGGTCTCTCTACAGTTGATGCATCTAACGGATTGCGAATGGAGTTGCATAACAATATGCGTGAGTTCTACCGGGAGATGAGGCAAGAGGCCTCAAGAAATCAGACTAAAGCGATTGTTATAGGTGATGCATTCGATCAGGGTAAAAACTTTCACTTTGCAGACTTGATGTCTCATCATGAAGTAGAGATGTATGAACTGGCCCGGGATTTTGAGCATGACGGAAAAGAGTTCAAGCAAGGAAGAGCATGGGTAATACCGATGGAGCAGACTGAATACCGGTTTATTGAAGCAATGTTTGAGCGAAGGACTGAGTTCACAGATAGTCTTTTTTATGATGTATCAACCTGGACATTACCACATGCATTTAATATGCCGTTTGCAGAGTTAACAGGTCGTCAGTTCAATTCAAATCTGCTGGGTGAAAAGGTAACTGAGCCAACCATGAAAAAAGGCGAGTTAGTTGGAGGCAGAAGTCAATACGCCTATGCGTTTGAGTGGGATGAGTACTACGCGCCACGAGCACTTTACAGACTTCAGAAAATGGGGGTTCGTACAAAAGTGGCTGCTCAGGAATTTCAAACAATAACATCGGCAGGTGTTAAAGATTTCACTTATGGAACCATTTTAGTTTCATTGGGAATTCAGGACGTTGAAGAGATTGAAATCTTTCGTGTAATGCAGCAAATAACGGAAGAAGATGGCATAGATGTTTACAATTTAAGAACTGGTCTATCCACAGCAGGAGTAGATCTTGGTAGCCGAAATTTGGTAAGTCTGGATATGCCGAGCGTGGCAATTTTAGCTGGAAGCGGAGTCAACAACTTAGAGGTTGGGGAAGTGTGGCATCAATTTGATCAAAGATACCATATACCGCTTACTATCCTCGAAAAAGACAGAGTTGGCAGAGCCGATCTCTCTCGCTATAACACTATCATTATGGTAACAGGTGGATATGGAGATCTTTCTGAGCGGGCAAAATCAGATTTGAAAGAGTGGGTTAGAGCCGGTGGACATCTGATCATCAAACGAGGCGCCGTAAATTGGGCGAGAAGTGAAGGCCTGTTAAATGCTGAGCCGGTAGAGCGAGAGGAGCGGGAAACCGGACGAATTCCGTATGTCGACCTTCAAAATACCAGAGGTGCACAGGTTTTGGGTGGCTCAATTTTCTTTGGAAAACTTGATGTAACTCACCCACTTGCATATGGCTACAGAAGTGAGGATCTGCATGTGTTCAGAAATACGACAAACTTCCTTCAGCAGACTTCAAACCCATATGCCACACCGCTCTATTTAACGGATAATCCATTGGTAAGCGGCTACATCTCAAGTGAGAACCTGGAAGCTATAGGCGGAACTGCATCTATCATAGTGAGCGGATATGGAAGTGGAACAGTTACCGGATTTGTTGACAACCCGAACTTCAGGGCGTTTTGGTATGGAACAAACAAACTATTTGCTAACGCTGTATTTTTTGGTGACACGATTTCCGGCGCTGCAAAAAACTAAAGAGCTTAAAAGAATCACTCCCGTATCGATCTTGATCCGGGAGTGATATATTTATCTTAATCTACTTTCCACCCTGTAGAGCTCATCACTATCCGGTAAAGTTTATTTGGTGAGGTAATAAAGAGGTGATTTAAATCTTCACCACCCCATGCCAGATTTGTGATTTGATGATCGAATCGCAATTGATGAATCTGAATACCATCTGCATCATAAACAATAAATCCATTTGGCCCTGTCGTATAGAGGCGACCCTCAGTATCTGTTTGCATACCATCAGCTCCACCTAATTCTCCCATGGCACCAATATTTGCGAAAAGAGTTCGGTTTTCAACATCACCATTTTCGAGGACATCAAAACGAATAATATTTCCGGTTTCTGAGTCATTGATGTAGAGATATTCCTCATTCGGTGAAAACACAATTCCGTTTGGGTAGTTGAACCCATCATAAATCACGGAAAGACTTCCGTCATGATTAATTCTGTAAACACCGCTAAAGTCGAGCTCTTTATCTTCATCAGAAACACCAAATGGAGGGTCCGTAAAGTAGAAAAGTCCATCAGATCGCACAGCAATATCATTGGGGCTATTTAATCGCATCCCATTATACTCATCTGCGATTGTTGTCAACTCCATATCATCTGATAATTTCGACAGACGTCCTGCATGTTGAGCCAGAAGAAGTGTACCGTCAGGTAGTGCTTTGATACCGTTTGAATTACCACTTGGCTCCAGATAGACTTCAGATTCCGGATTGCCCGGCGTCCACTTATAAACGATGCTTGCAGGGATATCGCTAAAGAGGAGAAAGCCATCATTATGCCAATAAGGTCCTTCAGTAAAACGAAAACCTTCGGTTATAACTTCAGGTTCGCCGACAACTAATTGATCAGAGACGTTTGTGCAACTAATTACTGAGAGTATAAAAATAAGGACAGCACCCGTGTATAAAAGGATATGTTTAAAGTTCATGGCGATAGTTTATAGGTTAAATGGTATTCATGCATTAATCGGTTAATTATACGATAATTATTCAGTGAATTTGTTGAATTCAGGTGGATCAATTACGAGCAGGCCAACATTCAGTAAGAGGCGTTCTGCCCGGGTTAAGCTTTTCATCTCTTCGATAACACTGTTTGCGAGATCAGGACGGTCTGTGATTAAACCGGTTGCTCCAACCTCAATAGCAGAAATCATATCCTGAGCATTATTAACTGTCCAGGCAAAAACAGGACGTCCCTGAGAGGAAAATTCCGAGACCAGCTGTACTGTAAGGTTTTGATGAAACGCAGCCAAAAAGTTAACCGACAGGCGATGTAAATTTCCTGCAGCAGCAACAGATGTATATCCCATTGCAAATTCAGGTGCAATCTGGTTCATTTGTCTTACAGCATCCATAGATAGTGACATAAAAAGTGTTCGACCTTCAACGTTTTTCTCTTTGACAACCTCGACAGCTCTCTCGGCCAATTCGGGGTAAAAGCCGTAATATTTCAGTTCAATCAAAAACTTGATGTTATCATCAGCGGCATCAATAAATTCGGCAAGTGTCGGGACCCTTCGTTTATGATCCGGAATATCTCGGTCAGTAATCAGTAAGAGTTCTGAGGTTTCAGAATAGGCTGTTTCTCTAACTCTGGCCGGATTACCGGTAACTCTCATGAAGTCGGCATCATGAATCACGATCACCTCACCATCCGATGTCAATTGAACATCTATTTCCACCATATCTGCACCCAATAAAATTGAGTTTTCAAGTGCGGCAATACTGTTTTCAGGAGCTCCCAACGCGTTAGCCCTGTGTGCAATATTCAATACAGATTGGTTATCAGCTTCATCCTGAGAGATAAAGTAGCTAACACCCAATCCGCCCAGAAAAACCGTGAGTATTAAGGCAGTTGCTCTAATGGGTTTTGTCCACCAAATAAGCAGACCTAAAGTTTTTCTGGTAAGCTTTAAAAATCCGGGAACCTGAATCTTAATGTTAGGCCTTGCGTGGTCGTAGTAGAAATTGATGATAACTGCAGATACCATTGAAAAACCAAAAAACGAGATTACGGATCCTATGGTGATTGATAAGAAGAGGTATGTCCCGGTGGTTAGTACAATGAGGCGAAGTGACTCAAAAGAAAGCTGCACCCATTCACTGATTGCAAGAAAAGATGCCAAAAGAAGTCCTTCAAAAATTAGTCTTATTAAAAACCAAACAGCACCTGTCAAAGCCACGGTTTTTATAAGATTTAAAGTTTTAACTAAAGGTGCATTCCAAACCTCTTTAATGGAACCCCAAACAGATTTGTCGCCACTTAGATATGCCGGCAATGCCGGCAGTGAACAAGCAACTATGAACAGAGCAAATAAACCCCAAAGCGAGCCCCAAAATATAGACCATCTGATTGCGGTGTACCACTCCGGCGGTGTACTTAGTATGTAATAGTTGATATCAAACTCAGTAAGCAACGACCAGTATATAACTCCAACCCCCAAAAGAAGTGGCAAGAGCAGTAAAATAAAACCGATAATTGTGACGGCACACAGTTTTACTATGACATGAAACCGCGGAATGATGTGTAGAAATGTGTTTTTTACTGAGACAGTTTCGTTAGCGTGAAAATCTGTTACGATTTGAAAAAGTCCGGAAAATCGGATTACGAGTCCTATCAACACTATCAGTATTGCAACAAACAGATAGATCGAACCGGATGGCGAAAAAAACCAGGTGTAGAGTTCATCATTTCCAACTATCATGCGATCGCCACGAAAGATGCCCCAGTTTAAGAAGGCGGTAAGCATAGGCAGCAAAAGGGCGGTAAACAGTGCGTAAACCAAAATTGTCCATCCGGCCATTGGCCTCCATAACAGAACAACAGTTCTCCATGATGATCGGAACAGAGGATTGAATACTATGTGAGTTAATTTTTCAAGCAAAATTGGTGCTTTATAAAGAATTTATGATTTTAGATCTGATTGAAAAAGATGC